>NZ_JBHWBW010000008.1:11665-45494 GCF_042735675.1 Kitasatospora sp. NPDC059571 | reverse complement strand
GGGGGGGGGGGGGCGGGCGCGGGGGCGCGCGCGCGCGCGGGCGGGGGCGCGGGGGGGCGCGGGCGGGTGGACGGCGCTGCACAACGGCGCCCGCGGCAGCGGCAGCCAGGACGGCGCGTCAGGTTCCGCCCCGCCGGGCACCGGTACGTCCCCGCCCGCGAGCGCCCCGGCGTCCGGCGGCTCGTCCGCGCCCGCCGGCGACGGCCGCCTGCCCGCGCGCTACGTCGGCACCTGGAAGGGCACCATCACCACCCGGATCGCGCCGCTGCCCAGCACCTTCGAGGTCCGGTTCACCGCCGGCCGGGTCGGCGAGGCGGTCGGGCGCACCGCGAACGCCTCCGCCTTCGACGACACCGTCTGCCACGGCGTGCTGACCCTGCTCTCGGTCGACGCCGACCGGATCGAGCTCCAGGAGGAGCCCACCGGCCGCGAGTCCGGCTGCACCGGCGCCCCCGAGCGCCAGACCTACACCGCGGACGGCCACGGCGTGCTGCACCTGCAGGTCTCCGGCGCCCCGCTCGGCTCCGACCCGTCCGGCGACCTGGCGAAGCAGGGGTGATCGGGCGCCGAAAGGCCCTGGCGTAGGCTGGTTCGGTCATGCCGGCCGGGTGCCCCGCCCGTCCAGGGGCGCCCGCCGCAGGGCACTCCCCACGTCGGAAAGAAAGAAGGCCCGCCAGGTGTCCGAGCAGACCGTCGACTCTCCCGCGACCGACCTGCAGGCCGTCCTCGACCGCGCGGCCGCCGGCGGCCGGATCACCCCCGAGGAGGCGCTGGAGCTCTACCGCTCCGCGCCGCTGCACGCCCTCGGCTCGGCCGCCGACGCGGTGCGCCGCCGCCGCTACGCCGGCGTGGAGCACATCGCCACGTACATCATCGAGCGCAACATCAACTACACGAACGTCTGCGTGACGGCGTGCAAGTTCTGCGCGTTCTACGTGCCGCCGAAGAGCGACAAGGGCTGGTCCCGCGACCTCGACGAGATCCTGCGCCGCTGCGCGGAGACGGTCGAGCTGGGCGGCACCCAGATCATGTTCCAGGGCGGCCACCACCCGGACTACGGCGTGGAGTACTACGAGCGGGCCTTCTCGGCGATCAAGGCCGAGTTCCCGCAGCTGGTCATCCACTCGCTGGGCGCCTCCGAGGTCGAGCACATGGCCCGGATCTCCGGTGTCAGCATCGAGGAGGCGATCGGCCGGATCCACACGGCCGGCCTGGACTCGTTCGCCGGCGCCGGCGCCGAACTGCTGCCCGAGCGGCCCCGCAAGGCGATCGCCCCGCTGAAGGAGTCCGGCGAGCGCTGGCTGGAGATCATGGAGGCCGCGCACGGCCTCGGCGTGGAGTCCACCTCCACCATGCTGATGGGCACCGGCGAGACCAACGCCGAGCGGATCGAGCACCTGCGGATGATCCGCGACGTGCAGGACCGCACCGGCGGCTTCCGCGCCTTCATCCCGTACACCTACCAGCCGCAGAACAACCACCTGAAGGGCTCGACCCAGGCCACCGTCTTCGAGTACCTGCGGATGATCGCCATCGCCCGGCTGTTCCTCGACAACGTCGCCCACATCCAGGGCTCCTGGCTGACCACCGGCAAGGAGGCCGGCCAGCTGTCGCTGCACTACGGCGCGGACGACCTCGGCTCGGTCATGCTGGAGGAGAACGTGGTCTCCGCGGCCGGCGCCAAGCACCGCTCCAACCTCACCGAGCTGATCCACCTGATCCGCGCGGCCGGCCGCACCCCCGCCCAGCGCTCCACCACCTACGAGCACCTGCGGGTCCTCGACGACCCGGCGAACGACCCGGTCGACCCGCGGGTCGCCTCGCACATCGCCTCCACCGCGATCGAGGGCGGCACCGCCCACCCGGAGCTGACGATCCTCTCCACCACCTGATGCGGACCCTCCACCGCGCCGCCCTGCTGGTCGCCGACCCGGCCGCCCCGCCGGTCCCCGACGGGGCGGTGCTGGTGGACGGCGACCGGGTGGCGGCGCTCGGCCGCTACGGCGACCTCGCGGCCGCCGACCCCGGCGCCCGGGTCCGCGACTGGCCGGGCCTGCTCGTCCCGGGCCTGGCCAACCCGGCCGGCGCCCGGCTGCTGGAGGGCCGCTACCACCCCGACCCGCGCGAGGAGCTCGGCGCCGAACCGCTCGACGTGCCCGTCTCCGAGGAGCAGCGCGGGGGCTCCGCCCGCCGCGGCCTGCAGCGGATGCTCGGGCACGGCACCACCGCGGTGGCCGGCCCGTTCACGCTGCCCGCGGTCCGGACGGCGGTGGCCCGCTCCGGGCTCGCCGCGCTGCCCGGAGACGGCGCCGACGGCGGCCTCGACCCCCTGGCCGGCCGACCGCTGGCCCAGGCCGTGCACCGGCCGCTCGCGGTGGGCGCACCGGCCGATTTCGCGGTGTTCGCGGCCGGCTCGGTCGAGGAGCTGGAGGCGGCCGGCGCGGGCTGCTGCCTGGCCACCGTGCTGGCCGGCCGCCTGGTGTACCGGCGGCGCTGAGCCCCCGCGGCGGCGGCGGCCTCCGCGAGCGGTACGGGAACCCCGCACAAACCGATCACTTCCCGTCGTGACCTGAGGCCCCGCCAGCGGCTACGATCCCGGACAGTCACTCAGGCGACAGCCTGCCGACGCCCCCTCACCACCGGGCCCCCGACCGGGTGCCCCGTCCGGCCGCCAGGACAGGAACGATGCGACCCGCCACCGCCCCCCGCCCGCCCGCCAAGCGGCTGGGCCGAGGATGGTACGCCGCGGCCGTGCTCAGCGCCGTCCTCGCGCTCGGGATGTGCCTGCTCGGCTGGCGCCAGGCCGACCAGGCGGACCGCATCACCGCCAACCCCGTCCGGGTCGAGGGCACCGTCACCCAGCTCCCCGGCGGCAGCGGCACCTACAGCGAGGTCGGCTACACCGCCGAGGGCCGCCGCCTCACCGCCGCCGACCTGTGGCTGCCGGAGCACGCCAGGGTCGGCGACCCCATCTGCCTGGAGCACGCCGCCGACGACCCGGCCGCCGTGCGGGTCTGCGGCAACCGCTACCCGCAGCCGGTCGGCATCACCCTGGCCCGCACCAGCGTCCCGGTCGCCCTGCTCTGCCTCGCCCTCTGCCTGGCCAGGATCCTGCGCCACCGCCGGGCCAACCCCGCGCCCGCCGCCCGTTCCCGGGTCGGCGCCGGGGTGCTGCTCGCCGCCGAGGGCATGCCCGCACTGACCCACGGGAAGCGCTCGCGCCGCCGCCGGGGCGGCCGCCGCGCCCTGCGGTAGCCCGTTCGCACCCTGACCGGCCGCCGCCGCGACGGCACCGCGCCGCTCCGCGCCGACCTGCGTGCACGGGTGGCCCCGGTCCGCGCAACAATGGGGGCGTGACCCGAGCCTCCCTGGACAAGCAGCCCCACGAAGTCGCCGCGATGTTCGACGACGTCGCGGCCAAGTACGACCGCACCAACGACGTGCTCTCGCTCGGTCAGGCACGGGCCTGGCGGAAGGCGGTCGCCGACGCGGTCGCGGCCGAGCCGGGCCAGCTGATCCTCGACCTGGGGGCCGGCACCGGGACGTCCTCGCTGCCGTTCGCCGAGGCCGGGGCCAAGGTCGTGCCGTGCGACTTCTCCACCGGGATGCTCGCCGAGGGCAAGCGCCGCCACCCGGAGCTGCCGCTCACCGCGGGCGACGCCACCCGGCTGCCGTTCGCCGACGACACCTTCGACACCGTCACCATCTCCTTCGCGCTGCGGAACGTGCAGGACACCGACGCCGCCCTGCGCGAGATGCACCGGGTGACCCGCCCCGGCGGCAAGGTCGTCATCTGCGAGTTCTCCACCCCGACCTGGACGCCGTTCCGCACGGTCTACACCGAGTACCTGATGCGGGCCCTGCCGCCGGTCGCCTCCGCGGTCAGCAGCAACCCCGACGCGTACGTGTACCTCGCCGAGTCCATCCGCGCCTGGCCCGACCAGCCCGAACTCGCCGCCAAGCTGCAGCAGGCCGGCTGGTCCAAGGTCGCCTGGCGCAACCTGACCGGCGGCATCGTGGCGCTGCACCGGGGTTTCAGCGCATAAGCCCTGGCTAGACTGCACTCGCGGCCGGCCGGGTCCCAGCCGACCCGGCACCGCCGTCCGCCGTCCGCCGTCCCAGTGCAGGAGTGTGCCCCCGTGTCCGACACCGCCATCGACCTGAGCGGCACCGTCGAGAGCACCGCCGACGTGATCGTGGTCGGCGCCGGCCCGGCCGGGGCCACCACCGCGTACTACCTCGCCCAGGCCGGCCTGGACGTCCTGCTGCTGGAGAAGACCGCGTTCCCGCGCGAGAAGGTCTGCGGCGACGGCCTGACCCCGCGCGCCACCAAGCAGCTCGTCGACATGGGCATCGACGTCTCCACCGAGAACGGCTGGCTGCACAACAAGGGCCTGCGGATCATCGGCGGCGGCGTCCGGCTGGAGCTGGACTGGCCCGAGCTCGCGTCCTTCCCCGACTACGGGCTGGTCCGCAAGCGCGCCGACTTCGACGAGCTGCTGGCCCGTCAGGCCGAGAAGGCCGGCGCCCGGCTGTTCGAGCAGTGCAACGTCACCGGCCCCGTCCTGGACGAGCGCAGCGGCCGGATCACCGGCGTCACCGCCCGCCTCGGCGACGAGAAGCGCGCCGTCGTCTTCAAGGCCCCGCTGGTCGTCGCCGCCGACGGCAACTCCACCCGGCTGTCGGTCGCCATGGGCCTGCACCGCAGGGAGGACCGTCCGATGGGCGTCGCCTACCGGACGTACTTCACCTCGCCCCGCCACAGCGACGACTACCTGGAGTCCTGGCTGGAGCTCTGGGACACCCGCGGCGGCCAGCGCAAGCTGCTGCCCGGCTACGGCTGGATCTTCGGCATGGGCGACGGCACCTCCAACGTCGGCCTCGGCATCCTCGACTCCTCGCCCGCCTTCGGCGACCTCAACTGGCGCGAGGTGCTGAAGAGCTGGTGCGCGAGCATGCCCGAGGAGTGGGGCTACACCCCGGAGAACATGACCGACCCGATCCGCGGCGCGGCCCTGCCGATGGCCTTCAACCGGCAGCCGCACTACACCCGCGGCCTGCTGCTGGTCGGCGACGCCGGCGGCATGGTCAACCCGTTCAACGGCGAGGGCATCGCCTACGCGATGGAGTCCGGCCAGATCGCCGCCGGCGTCGTCGTCCAGGCCATGGCCCGGGTCACCGACGCCGGCCGCGAGCGCGCCCTGCAGCGCTACCCGCAGATCCTCAAGGACGTCTACGGCGGCTACTACACGCTCGGCCGCGCCTTCGTGAAGCTGCTCGGCAACCCCAAGATCATGCAGATGGCGGCCGAACGCGGCCTCACCCACCCGATCCTGATGAAGTTCCTGCTCAAGCTGCTCGCCAACCTGACGGACCCGCAGGGCGGCGACGCCATGGACCGCATCATCAACGGCCTCACCAAGGTCGCCCCGAACGCCTGAGGCAGGGCCACGGCCCGTCCGGTGAAGGGCCGCTGGACAGGCAGTTCGCCTGGCCGGACAATCGCCCCATGGTGTCAGCAGAAATCGGCACGCGGGCGGCCCGGCCGTCGGAGGCCGAACGGGAACGGGCGCTCGGCGCGCTGCGCGACGGCGTCGGCAGCGGCCGGCTCTCGCACGACACCTTCATGCGCCGCATGGAGCTCGTGCTGGTCGCCCGCACCCGCGCCGAGATCGACGAGGCCCTCAGCGGCCTGCCCGCCGGCGGGCCGCTCTCCCGCGTGCTGCTGCGCGCGGTCGCCGGCGTCTCCGCCTTCCACGTCCGGCTGCGCCGCACCTGGAGCACCCAGCAGCTGCCCGAGCTCGCCCTGCCGCTGCCCGGCCCCAAGCCGCTGGTGATCGGCCGCAACCACGGCAGCGGGCTGCGGCTCTCCGACGCCACCGTCTCGCGCACCCACGCGGAGCTGCGCCACGAGGACGGCGGCTGGGTCCTGCACGACCTCGGCTCGGCCAACGGCACCTACGTCAACGGCCGCCGGGTGACCGGCCCGGTCCGGGTCAGGCCCGGCGACCAGGTGGGCTTCGGCCGGACGTCGTTCCGGCTCAGCGGGGGCTGACCGGCGCGTCCGGGGAGCGGCCGGCCGGGCCCTCCCAGCGCACCTCGCCGTCCTGCAGCAGGCCGGTCGGCCGCAGTCCGACGGCGGCCGCGACCGCCGCCGAGGCGCGGTGGTCGGGGTGGACGTGCGCCACCAGCCGGGCGACGCCCGCACCGGCCAGGCCGGCGGCCAGCGCCCGCGCGGCCTCCACGGCCAGCCCGCGGCCCTGCCAGGGCACGCCCACCACCCAGGCGATCTCGGCGGTGCGCCCGCCGCCGTCGACCGTGGCCTGGACGAAGCCGACCGGCCGGTCCTCGGCCCGCAGCCACAGCGCCCAGTTCCACCACCGCTCGGTCGGGTCGGGCGGCCCGGCCGCCAGCCGCTCGTAGCGGGCCCGCAGCCGGTCGGCGTCCAGCGGCTCGCCGCCGGTGAAGGCGTGCAGCGCCGGGTCGGCGAGCGCCTGCGCCATCGCCTCCGCGTGCTCGGGCCGCAGCGGCGGCAGGTCGAGCCGGGCGGTCGGGGCGAGCCGCAGGTGCGGGGCCGGCGCCGGGCGGAGCTCCGTCACCGGGCCTCCCGGACGGCCTGCGACCGGGCCTCGACCCGGGCGAGCCGCTCGGCGAAGACCGCGCCGGCGTCCGGGGTGAGGGTCCGCAGCGCGATCATCGCCGCCACCATCACGTCGCACAGCTCGTCCTGGACGTCCTGCCAGCTGTGGGTGACGCCCTTGCGCAGGTTGTGCCCGGTCGCGCCGATCACGGCCCGGCCGACCTCGCCGACCTCCTCGGAGATCTTCAGGATCCGCAGCAGCCGCTCCTCGCCCGGCGGCAGGGCGCCGGCCTCGTCCGCCCAGCCGACCAGCCGGTCGATCGTCCCCCAGCTGCTGTCCATGCGGCGGCTCCCCTCTGCGCGGCGGGCTCCCACGGTAGGGCAGCACCGGGGGCCCCGTCGCCACCGGGCCGGCCGGGCCGGCGGGGCGGGCGCGGAAGGCGCCGGTCGGGGCGGGTTTCGTGAGCTTGTGAACGAAGGGTCAAACGCGTGCACCGGGCATGTACCCCGGCGGGTGAGGAGCTATATCACGTCAACCCGGTGCCTCAGAAATTTGCTCCGGCCGCAGCATGATTGATATAGGCGCACGGCCCTGACCAGTCGCTTCAGAAATGAATGCGACCGTTTGTGACCATTCGCCTTCGTTGGGTGGTTAAGCCGTGGCTTGATCCCCTTGGTGATCGTTTGCCGGGTGGCGTAGATCACAAAGATCGTTCAGAACCGCGTGTCGCAGATCACAAGCCGACGGGCATAGGATGCGCTCGATCCGGGCTTTGTGAACTGCCTCACATGGGGTCGATCTCACGGTTCGGATCACCGGATCACCCCAGCGTGACCCGGCAGTTCCTATCTGCAGTCAAGGACGACTGGACGGAGGGAGCGGGGGCTATGAATGCCTACGCGCCGATCCTCGTACTCGGTGCCATCGCGGCGGCGTTCGCGGTCGGCTCCGTCGTGATGGCCTCGCTCACCGGCCCGAAGCGCTACAACCGGGCCAAGTTGGAGGCGTACGAGTGCGGCATCGAACCGACCCCGCAGCCGCTGGGCGGCGGTCGGTTCCCGATCAAGTACTACCTGACGGCGATGCTCTTCATCGTCTTCGACATCGAGATCGTCTTCCTCTACCCCTGGGCGGTCAGCTTCGACGCCCTCGGGATCTTCGGGCTGGTCGAGATGCTCCTGTTCATCGCCACCGTCTTCGTTGCGTACGCCTATGTCTGGCGCCGCGGCGGTCTGGAGTGGGACTGACCGCTGACTTTGTGAACGGGCGGACAAGCCACCGGACTTGAGGGCATTGAGAGGGATCTGATGGGTATCGAGGAGAAGCTGCCGAGCGGCTTCCTGCTCACCAGCGTGGAGGCCGCCGCAGGGTGGGTGCGGAAGGCGTCGCTCTTCCCCGCCACCTTCGGACTGGCCTGTTGCGCGATCGAGATGATGACGACCGGCGCCGGCCGCTACGACCTGGCCCGGTTCGGCATGGAGGTGTTCCGCGGCTCCCCGCGGCAGGCCGACCTGATGATCGTCGCCGGCCGGGTCAGCCAGAAGATGGCCCCCGTGCTGCGCCAGGTCTACGACCAGATGGCCAACCCGAAGTGGGTCATCTCGATGGGCGTCTGCGCCTCCTCCGGAGGCATGTTCAACAACTACGCGATCGTCCAGGGCGTCGACCACATCGTCCCCGTCGACATCTACCTGCCGGGCTGCCCGCCCCGCCCGGAGATGCTGATGGACGCGATCATCAAGCTGCACGAGAAGATCCAGCACGAGAAGCTCGGCGTGAACCGCCGCCGCGCCGAGGAGCAGGCCGAGGAGATCGCCCTGCACGCCACCCCGGTCAGCGAGATGCGGGGGCTGCTGCGATGAACGACCAGGTACCCGTCACCCGCAAGGAGATCCCGGTCGAGGTCGTCGGCCGCCGCCAGGGCATGTTCGGCGCCCAGGGCACCGGCGACACCTCCGGCTTCGGCGGCCTCAGCCGCCCGATCGCCCTGCCGCCCGCGAGCACCCGCCCCTACGGCGGCTGGTTCGACGAGGTCGCCGACGAGCTGGAGGGCGCCCTGGAGGAACAGGGCCTCGACCTCGCCGACGTGATCGAGAAGACCGTCGTCGAACACGGCGAACTCACCTTCTACATCGCCCGCGAGCACCTCCTGCAGACCGCCCGCACGCTCCGCGACGACCCGGCGCTCCGCTTCGAGCTCTGCCTCGGCGTGAGCGGCGTCCACTACCCCGGGGACAAGGGCCGCGAGCTGCACGCCGTCTACCACCTGCGGTCGATCACCCACGGCCGGCTGCTGCGGATCGAGGTCACCGCGCCCGACGACGACCCGCACGTCCCGTCCGTCGTCAGCGTCTACCCGACCAACGACTGGCACGAGCGCGAGACCTACGACTTCTTCGGCCTGGTCTTCGACGGCCACCCCGGCCTCACCCGGATCATGATGCCGGACGACTGGCTGGGCCACCCGCAGCGCAAGGACTACCCGCTCGGCGGCATCCCCGTCGAGTACAAGGGCGCCCAGATCCCGGCGCCCGACCAGCGGAGGTCGTACAGCTGATGAGCACCCAACACTTCGAAGAGGCGGGCGCCCGCGAGACCACCGAGGGGCGGGTCTTCACCGTCACCGGCGGCGACTGGGGCGAGGTCGTCGACGCCGTCGCCCGTGCCGACGACGAGCGGATCATCGTCAACATGGGCCCCCAGCACCCGTCCACCCACGGCGTGCTGCGCCTGATCCTGGAGATCGACGGCGAGACGGTGAAGGAGGCCCGCTGCGGCATCGGCTACCTCCACACCGGCATCGAGAAGAACATGGAGTTCCGCAGCTGGGTCCAGGGCACCACCTTCGTGACCCGCATGGACTACCTCACCCCGCTGTTCAACGAGACCGCCTACTGCCTGGCCGTCGAGAAGCTGCTCGGCATCACCGGCGACGTCCCCGAGCGCGCCAACGTCATCCGCGTTCTCATGATGGAGCTCAACCGCATCTCCTCGCACCTCGTGGCGCTCGCCACCGGCGGCATGGAGATCGGCTCCACCACGCTGATGATCTACGGCTTCCGCGACCGCGAACTCATCCTGGACATCTTCGAGCTGGTCACCGGCCTGCGGATGAACCACGCGTACATCCGCCCCGGCGGCCTCGCGCAGGACCTCCCGCCCGGCGCCGTCGACCAGATCCGCGAAGCGGTCGCCCTCTTCCGCTCCCGGATGCACGAGTACGACAAGCTCGCCACCACCAACCCGGTCTTCAAGGCCCGCCTCGTCGACGTCGGCCACCTCGACCTGGCCGGCTGCCTCGCCCTCGGCGCCACCGGCCCGATCCTGCGCGCCACCGGCCTGCCGCACGACCTGCGCAAGACCGACCCCTACTGCGGCTACGAGGACTACGACTTCGACGTCGCCACCGCCGACACCGCCGACTCCTACGGCCGCTTCCTGATCCGGCTGGAGGAGATGAAGCAGTCCCTGCGGATCGTCGAGCAGTGCCTCGACCGGCTGAAGCCCGGCCCGGTCATGGTCGGCGACAAGAAGATCGCCTGGCCCGCCCAACTCGCCGTCGGCCCCGACGGCATGGGCAACTCCCTCGACCACATCCGGAAGATCATGGGCACCTCCATGGAGGCCCTGATCCACCACTTCAAGCTGGTCACCGAGGGCTTCCGAGTGCCCGTCGGCCAGGCCTACGCGGCCGTGGAGTCCGCGAAGGGCGAACTCGGGGTGCACGTGGTCAGCGACGGAGGCACCCGGCCCTACCGGGTCCACTTCCGCGACCCCTCGTTCACCAACCTGCAGACGATGGCGGCGATGTGCGAGGGCGGCCAGGTCGCCGACGTCATCGTCGCAGTGGCCGGGATCGACCCGGTGATGGGAGGCGTGGACCGGTGACCAACGTCGAACTCGGGCTGCCGGCACTGCCGGCCGTGCCCTACCCCGCCGAGGTGCACCAGCGCCTCGCCGCCGACGCGGCCGAACTGATCGGCCGCTACCCGGTCGCCCGCTCCGCCCTCCTCCCGCTGCTCCACCTGGTGCAGGCCGAGGACGGCTGCGTCACCCCGACCGGCATCCGCTTCTGCGCCGAGCAGCTCGACCTCACCACCGCCGAGGTCACCGCGGTCGCCACCTTCTACACCATGTACCGCCGCAGGCCCGCCGGCGACTACCACGTCGGCGTCTGCACCAACACCCTGTGCGCCGTCCTCGGCGGCGACCAGATCTTCGACGAGCTCAAGCAGCACCTCGGCATCGAGAACAACCAGACCACCGACGACGGCGCGATCTCCATCGAGCACATCGAGTGCAACGCCGCCTGCGACTACGCCCCCGTGGTGATGGTCAACTGGGAGTTCTTCGACAACCAGACCCCCGAGAGCGCCCGCCGGCTCGTCGACGACCTGCGCGCCGGACGCGAGGTCAGCCCCACCCGCGGCGCCCGGCTCTGCTCCTTCAAGGAGACCGCCCGGATCCTCGCCGGCTTCCCCGACGGACGCGACGGCGCCGTCGACGAGTCCGGCGCCGGCGGCGCCCCCTCGCTCGCGGGCCTGCGCCTCGCCAAGGGCGAGGCCCTGCCCGGCACCTCCGGCACCAAGGTGGTCTCCCCGCGGCACGAAGGGACGGAAGCGTGATGACCTCCGCAGAACCGGCCGAGAAGCTCCTCACGCCGGTCCTCTCCGCCTCCTGGGACGACGACCGCCCCTGGACCCTGGCCACCTACCGCCGCCACGACGGCTACCAGGGGCTGCGCAACGCCCTCGCCATGCCGCCGGACGACGTCATCGCCCTGGTCAAGGACTCCGGCCTGCGCGGCCGCGGCGGCGCCGGCTTCCCCACCGGCATGAAGTGGCAGTTCATCCCGCAGAACGACGGCAAGCCGCACTACCTCGTCGTCAACGCCGACGAGTCCGAGCCGGGCACCTGCAAGGACATCCCGCTGCTCTTCGCCAACCCGCACTCCCTCATCGAGGGCATGGTCATCGCCTCCTACGCGATCCGCTGCGACCACGCCTTCATCTACCTGCGCGGCGAGGTCGTCCCCGTCCTGCGCCGGCTGCAGGCCGCCGTCGCCGAGGCCTACGAGGCCGGCTTCCTCGGCAAGGACATCCTCGGCTCCGGCGTGAACCTCGACATCACCGTGCACGCCGGCGCCGGCGCCTACATCTGCGGCGAGGAGACCGCCCTCCTCGACTCCCTGGAGGGCCGCCGCGGCCAGCCCCGGCTCCGCCCGCCGTTCCCCGCCATCGCCGGCCTGTACGCCTGCCCGACGGTGGTCAACAACGTCGAGTCCATCGCCTCCGTCCCGCCGATCCTCAGCCGCGGCAAGGAGTGGTTCAAGGGCCTGGGCACCGAGAAGTCCCCCGGCTTCACCCTCTACTCGCTCTCCGGCCACGTCACCAACCCCGGCCAGTACGAGGCCCCGCTCGGCATCACCCTGCGCCAGCTGCTCGACATCAGCGGCGGCATCCGCTCCGGGCACCGCCTCAAGTTCTGGACCCCGGGCGGCTCCTCCACCCCGATGTTCACCGACCAGCACCTCGACGTGCCGCTCGACTACGAGGGCGTCGGCGCCGCCGGCTCCATGCTCGGCACCAAGGCCCTCCAGGTCTTCGACGAGACCACCTGCGTGGTCCGCGCCGTCACCCGCTGGACGGAGTTCTACGCCCACGAGTCCTGCGGCAAGTGCACCCCCTGCCGCGAGGGCACCTACTGGCTCGTCCAGCTCCTCAAGCGGATCGAGGCCGGCCAGGGCGAGAGCGGCGACCTGGAGAAGCTGCTCGACATCGCCGACAACATCAACGGCAAGTCCTTCTGCGCCCTCGGCGACGGCGCCGCCAGCCCCATCGTCTCCTCGCTCCAGTACTTCCGAGAGGAGTACGAGCAGCACCTCACCGAGCGCCGCTGCCCGCTCGACCCGGCCGCCTCCACCGTCTGGGCCGGGCGGCCCCACGCCCACGAGTCCGCCACCGAGAGGGAGGTGCACGCGTGACCGTCACCGAGACCTCCACGGATCTCGTCACGCTCACCATCGACGGCGTCGAGGTCCAGGTGCCCAAGGGCACCCTGGTCATCCGCGCCGCCGAGCAGATCGGCACCCAGATCCCGCGCTTCTGCGACCACCCGCTGCTCGACCCCGCGGGCGCCTGCCGGCAGTGCATCGTGGAGGTCGAGGGCCAGCGCAAGCCCGTCGCCTCCTGCACCATCCCGGTCGCCGAGGGCATGGTCGTGCGGACCCAGCTCAGCTCACCCGTCGCCGAGAAGGCCCAGCGCGGCGTCATGGAGCTCCTGCTCATCAACCACCCGCTGGACTGCCCGGTCTGCGACAAGGGCGGCGAGTGCCCGCTGCAGAACCAGGCGATGTCCACCGGCGACGCGGACACCCGCTTCGACGGCGTGAAGCGCACCTACCCCAAGCCCGTCCCGATCTCCAGCCAGGTCCTGCTCGACCGCGAACGCTGCGTGCTCTGCGCCCGCTGCACCCGCTTCTCCCAGCAGATCGCCGGCGACCCGTTCATCGACCTCGTCGAGCGCGGCGCCCTCCAGCAGGTCGGCACCGGCGAGGGCGACGACTTCCACTCCTACTTCTCCGGCAACACCATCCAGATCTGTCCGGTCGGCGCCCTCACCTCCGCCGCCTACCGGTTCCGTTCCCGCCCGTTCGACCTGGTCTCCTCACCGAGCGTCTGCGAGCACTGCTCCGCCGGCTGCTCGCTGCGCACCGACCACCGCCGCGGCAAGGTGATGCGCCGCCTCGCCGGCGAGGAGCCGGAGGTCAACGAGGAGTGGAGCTGCGACAAGGGCCGCTTCGCCTTCCGCTACGCCCAGCGACGCGACCGCATCGCGACCCCGCTGGTCCGCGGCGAGGACGGCGAACTCGCCCCCGCCTCCTGGCCCGAGGCCCTCGCCCGGGCCGCCGAGGGCCTGCGCGGCGCCCGCACCGGCGTCCTCACCGGCGGCCGGGTCACCGTCGAGGACGCCTACGCCTACGCCAAGTTCGCCCGCACCGTGCTCGGCACCAACGACGTCGACTTCCGGGCCCGGACGCACAGCGGCGAGGAGGCCGACTTCCTGGCCGCCGCCGTCGCCGGCCGCGGCGTCGACCTCGGCGGCGAGGCACTGTCCTACCGCGACCTGGAGCAGGCCCCGGCCGTCCTGCTCGCCGGCCTGGAGCCGGAGGAGGAGTCGCCGATCGTCTTCCTGCGGCTGCGCAAGGCCGTCCGCGCCAGCGGCCAGCGGGTCTACGCGATCGCCACCCACACCACCCGCGGCCTGGCCAAGCTCGGCGGCAAGCTGCTGCCCGCCGCCCCCGGCACCGAGGCCGAGTGGCTCTCCGCGCTGGCCGGCGAGGACGTCCACGCCGACGACGCGGGCCGCGCCGCCGACGCACTGCGCTCCCCGGGCTCGGTCATCCTGGTCGGCGAGCGGCTGGCCGCGGTCAGCGGCGGGCTCACCGCCGCCCTGCGGCTCGCCCACGCCACCGGCGCCCGGCTCGCCTGGATCCCGCGCCGGGCCGGCGAGCGCGGCGCGGTCGAGGCCGGCGCCCTGCCCGGCCTGCTGCCCGGCGGCCGCCCGGTCACCGTGCTGGCCGCCCGCGCCGAGGCCGCCGCCGCCTGGGGCCTGCCCGACCTGCCGTCCCGGCTCGGCCGCGACACCGACCAGATCCTGGCCGCCGCCGCCGCCGGCGAACTGGACGCGCTGCTGGTCGGCGGCGTCGAGGTGGACGACCTGCCGGACCCGGCCCTCGCCGAGGAGGCCCTGGACCGGGTCGCATTCGTGGTCTCGCTGGAACTGCGGCCCTCCGCCGTCACCGCCCGCGCCGACGTGGTGCTGCCGGTCGCGGCGGTCGCCGAGAAGGCCGGCACCTTCCTGGACTGGGAGGGCCGGGTCCGCCTCTTCGAACCCGCACTCAAGGCCGACCAGCTGATGCAGCGCCACCTCCACCCCGACCTGCGGGTGCTGCACATGCTCGCCGACGCGCTCGGCACGCCGCTCGGCCTGCCGGACACCGCCGCGGCCCGCCGCGAGCTCGACCGGTTCACCCCCTGGGCGGGCGACCGCCCGGCCGCCCCCGCCGCGCACCCTGCCCCGCTGCCCCGCCCGGCCACCGGCCAGGCCGTGCTCGCGGGCCACCGGATGCTCCTCGACGAGGGCGTGCTGCAGATCGGCGACGACGCCCTGGCCGGCACCCGGCACCCCGTCGTCGCCCGGATCTCGGCCGCCACCGCCGCCGAGATCGGCGCCTCGGCCGCCCTGCGGGTCACCGGCCCGGCCGGCTCGATCGTCCTCCCGCTGGAGGTCACCGACGACCTGCCGGACCGCACCGTCTGGCTGCCGCTCAACTCCACCCCGGGCGGCGCCCACCGCACGCTCGGCACCACCGTCGGCCACCTGGTCACCATCGCCCCGGCACAGGAGGCGTGATGCACACTCTCGCTGCCTACGACACCCTCGGCTTCTTCGGCCGCGACCCCTGGTGGCTGGTGCTGCTCAAGGCGGTCTTCGTCTTCGCCTTCCTGGTCGGCACGGTGCTGATCGCGATCGTCTGGGAGCGCAAGGTCGTCGCCTGGATGCAGCTGCGCATCGGCCCCAACCGGCACGGCCCCTGGGGCCTGCTGCAGTCGCTCGCCGACGGCGTGAAGCTGGCCCTCAAGGAGGACCTGGTCGTCACCGGGGCCGACAAGGTCGTCTACATCCTGGCCCCGATCGTCAGCGCCATCCCGGCGTTCATGGCCTTCGCGGTGATCCCCTTCGGCCCGGCCGACGACCAGGTGTCGATCTTCGGCACCCGCACCCCGCTCCAGCTGACCGACCTGCCGATCGCCCTGCTGTACATCCTGGCCACCGCCTCGGTGGGCATCTACGGCATCGTGCTGGCCGGCTGGTCCTCCGGCTCGACGTACCCGCTGCTCGGCGGCATCCGCTCCTCCGCCCAGATGATCAGCTACGAGATCGCGATGGGCCTGTCCTTCGCGGCGGTGTTCATCTACTCCGGCTCGATGTCGACCTCGGAGATCGTCGCCTCCCAGCAGCCGACCTGGTTCGCGGTCCTGCTGCCGGTCTCGTTCATCGTCTACATCATCGCGATGGTCGGCGAGACCAACCGGGCGCCCTTCGACCTCCCGGAGGCCGAGGGCGAGCTGGTCGGCGGCTTCAACACCGAGTACTCCTCGCTGAAGTTCGCGATGTTCATGCTGGCCGAGTACGTCAACATGGTCACCGTCTCCGCCGTCGCCTCCACCCTCTTCCTGGGCGGCTGGCGCGCCCCCTGGCCGATCTCGGCCTTCTGGGCCGGCGCCAACCACGGCTGGTGGCCGATGCTCTGGATCGTCATCAAGATCCAGCTGCTGCTGTTCTTCTTCATCTGGCTGCGCGGCACGCTGCCCCGGCTGCGCTACGACCAGTTCATGAAGCTCGGCTGGAAGGTGCTCATCCCGGTCTCGCTGGTCTGGCTGGTGATGGTGGCCAGCGTCCGGGCGCTGCGCAACGAGGGCTACGACTTCGCCAAGGTCGTGCTCTACGTCGGGGCGCCGATCGCGGCGGTCCTGCTGCTCGCCCTGGTCTGGGACATGCTGCGCAAGAAGCCCGCCGCCGAGCCCGCCGAGCCGGTCCCGTTCGACCCGATGGCGGGCGGCTACCCCGTGCCGCCGCTGCCCGGACAGGAGCTCCCGCCCGTCCCGCGCCGGCGCAGCCGCGCCCCGCAACTCCAGGACGCCCTCAACGGGGCCGACCATTCCGAAGGGAGCTGAGCCGACATGTCATCGGACGAGACCGCCAAGCCGTCGATCCTCGGCCCGGCCGCCGGCTTCGGCGTGACCTTCAAGGCCATGTTCAAGAAGCGGCTCACCGAGCAGTACCCGGAGCAGAAGAAGCCCACCGCTCCGCGCTTCCACGGCCGCCACCAGCTGAACCGGCACCCCGACGGCCTGGAGAAGTGCGTCGGCTGCGAGCTGTGCGCCTGGGCCTGTCCGGCCGACGCCATCTACGTGGAGGGCGCCGACAACCGCGACGAGGAGCGCTACTCGCCCGGCGAGCGGTACGGCGCGGTGTACCAGATCAACTACGCCCGCTGCATCCTGTGCGGGCTGTGCATCGAGGCCTGCCCGACCCGGGCGCTGACCATGACCAACGAGTACGAGCTGGCCGACTCCTCGCGGGCCGACCTGATCTTCACCAAGGAGCAGCTGCTGGTCGGCCTCACCGAGGGCATGGTCGACAGCCCGCACGCCATCTTCCCCGGGGCCGACGAACAGGCCTACTACCGGGGCGAGATCACGGCGGCGGCGCCCGGCACCGAGCAGCAGGAGCGGACGAGCAGGGACAAGGAGGTGCAGTCATGACCTCCACCGGAGAGGCCGTCCAGTTCTGGATCCTCGCCGTGATCGCCGTCGGCGGTGCGCTCGGCATGCTGCTGATGAAGAAGGCGGTGCACAGCGCGCTCTGCCTGGCCGCCACCATGCTGGCGCTCGCGGTCTGCTACATCGTCCAGGGCGCGGTGTTCCTGGGCGTGGTGCAGGTCGTCGTGTACACCGGCGCGATCATGATGCTCTTCCTGTTCGTGGTGATGCTGGTCGGCGTCACCAGCGCCGACTCGCTGAAGGAGCAGCTCAAGGGGCAGCGGGTGGCCGCGGTCCTGTGCGGCCTCGGCTTCGGCGTGCTGCTGGTGGCCGGCCTGGCCAACGCGAAGCTCGGCCACTTCACCGGCCTCTCGGAGGCCAACGCCGAGGGCAACGTGCAGGGCCTGGCCCGGCTGATCTTCACCAAGTACGTCTGGGCCTTCGAGGTCACCGGCGCGCTGCTGATCACCGCCGCCATCGGCGCCATGGTGCTCACCCACCGCGAGCACGTGACCGCCCCGAAGACCCAGCGCGAGCTGGCCGCCCAGCGGGTGCGGGACAACCTGCAGGTGCCGCCGATGCCCGCGCCCGGCGTCTACGCCCGGCACAACGCGGTCGACGTCCCCGGCCTGCTGCCGGACGGCACCATCGCCGAGGACTCCGTGATGGGCACCCTGCGCGAGCGCGGCCAGATCCGCGACGTCAGCCAGGAGATGCTCCAGCGGATGGCCGAACTGGAGGACACCACGGCCTACTTCCTCGGCCGCGCCGCCTCCTCCCGGCCGGCGCCGCCCGAGCCGCGCCGGACGCTGGAGACCGCCGCCTCGACCAAGGAGGGCGAGGAGTGAACCCCGTCAACTACCTCTATCTCGCCGCCCTGCTCTTCACCATCGGTGCGTCCGGTGTGCTGATCCGGCGGAACGCGATCGTGCTGTTCATGTGCGTCGAGCTGATGCTCAACGCCTCGAACCTCGCGCTGGTCACCTTCTCCCGGCTGCACGGCAACCTGGACGGTCAGATCATCGCCTTCTTCACCATGGTGGTCGCGGCGGCCGAGGTCGTGGTCGGCCTCGCCATCATCGTGAGCATCTTCCGGACCAGGCACACCGCCTCGGTCGACGACAGCAACCTGATGAAGCTGTAGGCGGAGGGCCCACGGTGAACTCACTCATTCCGCTGCTGGTCGCTGCCCCGCTGGCCGGCGCCGCTCTGCTGCTGCTCGGCGGGCGCGCGCTCGACCGGTTCGGCCACTGGCTCGGCACCCTGGCCGCCGCCTGCTCGTTCGGCCTCGGCGCCGTGCTCTTCTTCCAGATGCTCGGCCGGCCGACCGATCAGCGGCCCGTCAACGTGCACCTGTACAGCTGGATCCCGGTCAACGGCTTCCAGGCCGACGTCGGCTTCCGGCTGGACCAGCTCTCGATGACCTTCGTCCTGCTGATCACCGGCGTCGGCACCCTGATCCACGTCTACTCGGTGGGCTACATGGCCCACGACGAGCGGCGCCGCCGGTTCTTCGGCTACCTCAACCTGTTCCTCGCGGCCATGCTGCTGCTGGTGCTGGCCGACAACTACCTGCTGCTGTACGTCGGCTGGGAGGGCGTGGGCCTCGCCTCGTACCTGCTGATCGGCTTCTGGCAGCACAAGCCCAGCGCCGCGACGGCCGCCAAGAAGGCGTTCATCGTCAACCGCGTCGGCGACATGGGCCTGTCCATCGCGATCATGCTGATGTTCACCACCTTCGGCTCGTTCGCCTTCGGGCCGGTGTTCGCCGCCGCCCCGCAGTCCAGCGAGGGCCGGCTGACCGCGATCGGCCTGATGCTGCTGCTCGCCGCCTGCGGCAAGTCCGCCCAGGTGCCGCTGCAGTCCTGGCTCGGCGACGCCATGGAGGGCCCGACCCCGGTCTCCGCCCTGATCCACGCGGCGACCATGGTGACCGCCGGCGTCTACCTGATCACCCGCTCCTCGGCCATCTTCAACCTGGCTCCGGACGCGCAGACCGTGACGGTCGTGGTCGGCACGGTCACCCTGCTCTTCGGTGCGATCGTCGGTTGTGCCAAGGACGACATCAAGAAGGCGCTGGCCGGCTCGACGATGTCGCAGATCGGCTACATGGTGCTGGCCGCCGGCCTCGGCCCGATCGGCTACGTCTTCGCGATCATGCACCTGGTCACCCACGGCTTCTTCAAGGCCGGGCTCTTCCTCGGCGCCGGATCGGTCATGCACGGCATGAACGACGAGGTGAACATGCGCCACTACGGCGGCCTGCGCAAGTACATGCCGGTCACCTTCGCCACCTTCGGCCTCGGCTACCTCGCGATCATCGGCTTCCCCGGCCTGTCCGGCTTCTTCTCCAAGGACAAGATCATCGAGGCGGCGTTCGGCAAGGGCGGCACCGAGGGCTGGATCCTCGGCCTGTGCGCCCTGATCGGCGCGGCCGTCACCGCGTTCTACATGACCCGCGTGATGGTGCTGACCTTCTTCGGCGAGAAGCGCTGGCAGCCCGACCCCGAGACCGGCGCCGAGCCGCACCCGCACGAGTCGCCGAGCGTGATGACGATGCCGATGGTGCTCCTCGCGGCCGGCTCCGTCCTCGCCGGCGGCCTGTTCAGCATCGGCGACTCCTTCGTGCACTGGCTGGAGCCGGTCACCGGCTTCGCGGAGGGCGACTCCCCGATCCCGGCCGGCGTCGTCACCGGCCTCACCACGCTCTGCATGCTCGCCGGCGTCGGCCTCGCCTACGCCATGTACGTGCGCACCCGCGTCCCGGTCACCCCGCCGGTGGGCTCCGCGCTCACCCGCGCCGCCCGGCGCGACCTGCTCCAGGACGACTTCAACCACGCCGTGCTGGTCCGGCCGGGCACCGCGCTCGCCGCCACCCTGGTCTGGTTCGACAGCCGCGGCCTGGACGGCTTCGTCAACGGCCTGGCCGCCGCCATCGGAGGCCTCTCCGGCCGCCTGCGGAGGGTGCAGACCGGTTTCGTCCGCTCCTACGCGCTCTCCATGTTCGGCGGCACGCTCGTGCTGGTCGCCACCACCCTGCTGATGAGGTCCGTCTGATGGGACGACACATGATGACTGCTGAGGGAGGCCGGCCATGAGCTACCTGCTGACGGCCACCTGCGCCGTCCCCGCCGCCGGCGCGGTGGTCACCGCCGCCCTGCCGGCCGGCTCCAGCGAGGCACGCCGCCGCACGACCAAGGCCGTCGCACTGGCCGTCTCCGCCGCGACCCTCGCGCTGACCGCCGCGATCGCCGCCGACTTCGAACCCGGCGGCCCGCGCTACCAGCTGACCGAGTCGCACAGCTGGATCCGCTCCTTCGGGATCAGCTTCTCGCTCGGCGTGGACGGCATCGGCGCCGTGCTGGCCCTGCTCACCGCGGTCCTGGTGCCGCTGGTGATGCTGGCCTCCTGGCACGACGCCGATCCGGAGCCCCGCCCCGACGGCACCTTCGAGAACCGCCGCCGCACCCAGGGCTTCTTCGCCCTGATCCTGGCCGTCGAGGCGATGGTGCTGGTGTCCTTCCTGGCCACCGACGTCTTCGTGTTCTACGTCTTCTTCGAAGCCATGCTGATCCCGATGTACTTCCTGATCGGCGGCTTCGGCGACCGCGCCGGCGGCCCGGACGCCGGGAAGCAGCGCAGCTACGCCGCGGTCAAGTTCCTGCTCTACAACCTGCTCGGCGGCCTGGTGATGCTCGCTGCGGTGATCGGCCTGTACGTGATCGCCGCCGACCAGAACCTCGCCACCTTCGACCTGCCGACCCTCACCGGCGCCATCGCCGACGGCAAGCTGGTCATCGACCCGACCGCCGAGAAGGCGCTGTTCCTCGGCTTCTTCTTCGCCTTCGCGGTCAAGGCCCCGCTCTGGCCGCTGCACACCTGGCTGCCGAACGCGATGGGCGAGTCCACCGCCGGGACGGCCGTCCTGATCACCGCGGTCGTCGACAAGGTCGGCACCTTCGCGATGCTCCGGTTCTGCCTCGGCCTCTTCCCGGACGCCTCCAAGACCTTCGCCCCGGCGATCCTGGTGCTCTCGCTGATCGGCATCGTCTACGGCGCCCTGGTCGCCATCGGGCAGAAGGACATCAAGCGGCTGGTCGCCTACGCCTCCATCTCGCACTTCGGCTTCATCATCATGGGCATCTTCGCGATGACCAGCCAGGGCCAGAGCGGCGCGACCCTCTACATGGTCAACCACGGCATCTCCACCGCCGCGTGGATGCTGGTCGCGGGCTTCCTGATCTCCCGCCGCGGCTCGCGCCTGATCGCCGACTACGGCGGCGTCCAGAAGGTCGCCCCGGTGCTCGCCGGCACCTTCCTGATCGGTGGCCTGGCCACCCTGTCGCTGCCCGGCATGGCGCCGTTCGTCAGCGAGTTCCTCGTCCTGGTCGGCACCTTCAGCCGGTACCCGGCGATCGGCATCATCGCGACCTTCGGCATCGTGCTCGCCGCGCTCTACGCCCTGCTGCTCTACCAGCGCACCATGACCGGCCCGGTCAAGCCGCGGATGGAGGGCATGTCCGACCTGAAGGTCCGCGAGCTCGCCGTGGTGGCGCCGCTGATCGCGCTGACCCTGCTGCTCGGCGTGTACCCCAAGCCGCTCACCGACATCGTCAACCCGGCGGTGGACGCCACGCTCTCCCAGGTCCACCAGACCGACCCGGCACCGGCCCACCCGGTCGCCGCCACCAGCAACGGAGGTGAGCACCGGTGACCGGATGGCTCGCAGCTGCGGGCGGCAACAGCCCCAGCATCCCGGCCCCGCACATCGAGTACGGCCAGCTCTCCCCGATGCTGGTGGTGTTCGCCGCAGCGGTCGTCGGCATCCTCGTCGAGGCGTTCCTGCCCCGCCGGCTGCGCCACACCGCGCAGATCGGCGTCTCGCTGCTCGGCCTCGGCGGCGCGTTCGCCGCCGTGGTCGTGCTCGCCGCCCAGGGCTACGGCACCACCAAGGCCGGCCTGCTGGCGATGGGCGCGGTGGCGATCGACGGCCCGGCGCTCTTCCTCCAGGGCGTCATCCTGCTGACCGCGGTGCTGGCCGTCCTCACCTACGCCGAGCGCGGGCTGGAGCCCCGCCTCAACGGGCACGGCGTGGACGCGTTCGCCGCCCAGGCCGCCGCCGTCCCCGGCGGCGAGCAGGAGCGGGACGCCACCCGGGCCGGCTTCGCCACCACCGAGGTCTTCCCGCTCACCCTCTTCGCCGTCGGCGGCATGCTGCTCTTCCCCGCCGCCAACGACCTGCTGACCATGTTCGTGGCGCTGGAGGTCTTCTCCCTCCCGCTCTACCTGCTCTGCGCGCTGGCCCGGCGCCGCCGGCTGCTCTCCCAGGAGGCGGCGGTCAAGTACTTCCTGCTCGGCGCCTTCGCCTCGGCGTTCTTCCTGTTCGGCACGGCGCTGCTGTACGGCTACGCCGGCAGCGTCCAGCTGGGCGACATCGCGGACGTGGTCTCCGGGGTCGCCCCGATGACCCCGGCGCTCGCCGTCACCACCCAGAACGACGCGCTGCTGCTGATCGGCCTGGCGATGCTCGCGGTCGGCCTGCTCTTCAAGGTCGGCGCCGTCCCGTTCCACTCCTGGACCCCGGACGTCTACCAGGGCGCGCCGACCCCGGTCACCGGCTTCATGGCGGCGGCCACCAAGACGGCGGCGTTCGGCGCCTTCCTCCGCCTCTTCTACGTGGCCTTCCCCGGCCTCAAGTGGGACTGGCGGCCCGTCATGTGGGGTGTGGCGATCCTCACCATGGTGGTCGGCGCGATCCTCGCGGTCACCCAGCAGGACGTGAAGCGGCTGCTCGCCTACTCCTCGATCGCGCACGCCGGCTTCATCCTCACCGGCCTGATCGCGACCAGCAAGCAGGGCCTGGGCGCCGTCCTCTTCTACCTGCTCGCGTACTCCTTCGTGACGCTCGGCGCCTTCGCCGTGGTCACCCTCGTCCGCGACTCCAAGGGGGAGGCCACCCACCTGTCCAGCTGGGCCGGGCTCGGACGGCGCTCCCCGCTGGTCGCCGCGGTCTTCGCGCTCTTCCTGCTGGCCTTCGCCGGCATCCCGCTGACCAGCGGCTTCACCGGGAAGTTCGCGGTGTTCCAGGCCGCCGCGGCGGGCGGCGCCACGCCGCTGGTCGTGGTCGGTGTGCTCAGCTCGGCGGTCGCGGCGTTCTTCTACATCCGCGTGATCGTGCTGATGTTCTTCTCCGACCCCCAGCCGCAGGGCCCCTCGGTGGCCGTGCCCAGCCCGCTCACCGCCACCGCCATCGGCGTCGGCGTGCTGGTCACCCTCGGCCTCGGCCTGCTGCCGCAGTACTTCCTGGACCTGGCGTCGAAGGCCTCGCTCTTCGTCCGCTAGGTCAGCGGCCCGGGCGACACCCCCGGGCCGACCGGGCACCCGGCCCCCGCCGAACGGCGGGGGCCGTTCGGCCGGGACCGTACGGCGGACGGCCCCACTCGGCCGAAGGCCGACGGAGAGGGGCGCATGCCCCGTGCAGTGATCCACTCGTGACCGGATACGCTGCCTAGTACGTGCAGGGGCACGTGCTGAGGGCGGCAGCAAGGGACCGGGGCCGCTGGATCGACCAGGGACAGGAGTGGTCTTCGTGACCGTCGTGGGGCCCTTCGGGCTGAGCGTGCAGGACCGCGATCTGACCCGCGACGTCCAGACCGGGATGGACGCCGTGGAGACGGCCCTGGCCGAGGCGGTGAAGAGCGAGGTTCCCTTCATCACCGTGACCGCCAGTCACCTCATCGAGGCCGGCGGCAAGCGCTTCCGCCCCCTCCTGGTCATGCTGGCCGCCCAGTTCGGCGATCCGTACGCGCCCGGCGTGGTGCCCGCCGCGGTCGTCGTCGAGCTCACCCACCTCGCCACGCTCTACCACGACGACGTGATGGACGAGGCCCCCGTGCGCCGCGGCGCCCCGAGCGCCAACTCCCGCTGGGACAACTCGGTCGCCATCCTCACCGGCGACTTCCTCTTCTCCCGTGCCTCGCAGGTCCTCGCCGACCTCGGCCCGGAGGCCGTCCGGATCCAGGCCGACGCCTTCGAGCGTCTGGTGACCGGTCAGATCCTGGAGACCGCGGGCCCGCGCCCCGGCGACGACCAGCTCCAGCACTACCTGGACGTCATCTCCGGCAAGACCGGCTCGCTGGTCGCCGTCTCCTGCCGCTTCGGCGCGCTGATGTCCGGCGCCGAGCCGTGGGTCGTCGACATCCTCACCCAGTACGGCGAGCGGATGGGCACCGCCTTCCAGCTCGCCGACGACGTCCTCGACATCGCCAGCGACGGCCACGAGTCCGGCAAGACCCCCGGCACCGACCTGCGCGAGGGCGTTCCCACGCTGCCCGTGCTGCTGCTGCGCCAGACCCCGGTCGACGACGACGACCCGGCCGACCTGCGGCTGCGCGAGCTCCTCGCCGGCGACCTCGCCGAGGACGACGAGCTGCACGCCGAGGCCCTGCGCCTGCTGCGCCGCCACCCGGCGCTGGAGCGCGCCCGCCGGGAGACGCTGCGCTACGCCGAGGAGGCCCGCGCGCTGCTGGAGCCGCTGCCCGACTGCCCGGCGAAGGCGGCCCTCCAGGGCCTGTGCGACGCGGTGGCGATCCGCACCATGTGAACCGGCCGTCCGGGCCGCACCGAAGGGGGCTGTTGCGTGCTGCGCGTCGTCATCGCCGAGGACTCCGTCATCCTGCGGGAGGGCCTGACCCGGCTGCTCACCGACCGCGGGCTGGAGGTCGTGGCCGCCGTCGGCGACGGCGAGGCCCTGCTGCGCGCGGTGCAGGCGCTCGCCGAGGCCGGCGGTCTGCCGGACGTGGTGGTCGCCGACGTCCGGATGCCGCCCACCCACACCGACGAGGGCGTGCGCGCCTGCGTGGCGCTGCGCGGCCTGTACCCGGGGCTCGGGGTGCTGGTGTTCTCCCAGTACGTCGAGGAGCGGTACGCCGGCGAGCTGCTCGCCGGGTCCAGCCGGGGGGTCGGCTACCTGCTGAAGGACCGGGTCGCCGAGGTCCGCGAGTTCGTGGACGCGGTGCAGCGGGTCGCCGAGGGCGGCACCGTGCTCGACCCCGAGGTGGTGCAGCAGCTGCTCAGCCGCAGCCGCCGGGGCGACGTGCTGGAGGGGCTGACCCCGCGGGAGCGCGAGGTGCTGGGCCTGATGGCGGAGGGCCGCACCAACGCGGCGATCGCCCGCCGGCTCACGGTCTCCGGCGGCGCCGTGGAGAAGCACGTCAGCAGCATCTTCCTGAAGCTGGGCCTGGCCCAGGGCGCGGACGACCACCGGCGGGTGCTCGCCGTGCTGACGTACCTGGGTTCGTAATCTCCTGGCAAACAACGGGTGTCCACCAGATGAAAAGATGGTGAGACATATGCCGTTCGTTTACCTATAATGCACCGTTGAACTACCGACGGGACGCGCGGTGCGCGGAGATGCGGAGATGAGGCAGAAGTGCGACCAGTGGTCGTGGACCGTGCGTGCCCGGAGGTCCCCAGATGATCCGCCGTATACGTGCCATCCTCCGGATCCGGACGACCGGCGGCTTCCTCCTCGCGTCGCTGATGGGCCTCTCCTTCGCCGCCCTCCCGGTGCTCGCGCTGATCCCGGCCGAGCGGGCCTTCCTCGCCGCCGCCGCGCTGAGCTACCTCACCGACGAGTGGCTGCACAGCAAGGAGCCGGACTTCATCGGCCGGCTGGCGACCTTCCGGCTCAACCGCATCATGCGCTTCCTCGCCCGGTCCGCCATGCTCATCGTGCTGGCCGACCGGGTCGACGCCCCGAACGCCCTGGTCATCGCCGCGCTCGTGGTCACCGGCATCCAGTTCGTCCTGCTGATGCTCTACACCGCGCTGCACCGCACCATCCGCATCGGCCGGGTGCTGCCCATCGTGGTCCGCAACCTCGACATGGGCGGCCTCGGCATCCCCAAGAGCCCGCCGGCCTTCCTCTACGACCGCTACCTGCGCAAGCTGCTGCACCTCGACGTGCCCGCCAACCTCGGCCTCGCGATCGGCCTGGTCACCCAGCAGTGGCGGATCACCGAGGCCGGCTACGCGCTGACCGTGACCCTGCCGCTGCTCGCGATCCTCGCCCTGCTGGTGCACTTCCGGCGGGCCCGCCGGATGCCCCGCCGCGAGCAGGTCATCGCCGCCGTCAACGAGCAGCTCGCCGCCTACCGCCCTGAGGTGGCCCTCTACTTCAGCTTCGCCGCGGTCTCCCAGGACTTCATGTACCAGGTGAACATGTGGATCGAGACGCTGGAGAGCCTCGACCGCCGCGCGGTGATCATCCTGCGCGAGCGCGGCGCCTTCCGCTTCCTCAGCCGCACCCGGCTGCCCGTCGTCTGCGTCCCCAAGGCCGACGACCTGGCCGAGATCGCCCTCGACGACGTCCGGGTCGTGCTCTACCCCGGCAACGCCGGCAAGAACGTCCACATGCTCCGGGTCGCCGAGGCCAAGCACGTCTTCATCGGCCACGGCGACAGCGACAAGCTCGCCAGCAGCAACCGCGTCAGCAAGGTCTACGACGAGATCTGGGTGGCCGGCCGGGCCGGCCGCGACCGCTACAAGCGCGTCCGGCACGCCATCACCAACGACGCCATCGTCGAGGTCGGCCGCCCGCAGCTGGCACCGATCCGGCTCCACCAGGAGCACCGCCCCGGCCCGCTGCCGGTCGTGCTCTACGCCCCCACCTGGGAGGGCTGGAGCGACGACGACTGCCACACCTCGCTCATCCCGATGGGCGTCCCACTGATCAAGAAGCTGCTCGCCGAGAACGTCCGCGTCATCTACAAGCCGCACCCGCTGACCGGCCGCCGCTCCCCGCAGGCCGCCGCCGCCGACCAGCGGATCCAGGCCATGCTGCGCGCCGACAACCGCAGCCGCGAGGCCAAGGCGACCGCCGCGGCCGTCGCCGGCTCCCGCGCCCGGCTCCAGGAGATCCAGGCCCGGATGGACGAGCTCTCCGGCCGCAACCGCACCGGGGACGACGCCCAGCAGACCCGCGAGGCCCGGCTGGTGCGCGGCGGCGACGACGCGGGCGCCTGGCAGCAGCTCTACGACGAGTGGCACCGGGTCTTCTGGGAGACCCGCGGGCCCGTCCGGCACAACGTCATCCTCAAGACGCTGCCCTCCCTCTACGAGTGCTTCAACCAGGCCGACATCCTGATCAGCGACGTCTCCAGCGTGGTCGCCGACTTCGTCGCCAGCCTCAAGCCGTACGTGCTGACCAACGCGGCGAACCTGCCCGACGACGAGTTCCGCGCCGCGTACACCACTGCGGGCGGCGCCTACCTGCTCGACCGCGAGTGCACCCGGCTCCCGGCGATCCTGGACTCCGTGCGCAGCCCGTGGCACGACCCCATGGCGCCCTACCGGCGCACCCTCAAGGAGTACGTGCTCGGCCCCGACCGGCCGACCTCCATGCAGCGCTTCAACGCCGCCGTCGGCGACCTCGCCGACAAGGCCGCCGCGCAGGCCTGGGAGCGCTCCCTGGAGGAGGGCGGGCACCTGCTCGACACGGTGCCGGAGCAGCCCGACCACGCCGAGCCGTTCGGCTGGTTCAACCGCTCCGCCGACGCCTATTCGCCCTTCCCCGACCACGGCTACCAGCCGGGGTACTACGAGGAGTACACGCACTTCGGCGGGCCCGGCGAGGGCCCGCAGGGGTACCCGCAGCCCGCCCGGCCCGGCTACGGCGGCGACGCGTACCCGGCGTACCCCGCGGACCCCCGGGACGGCCTGCGATGACGGTGAAGGTCACCGTCGTCGTCCCCACCCACGACTGCGGCCCCCGCTACTGGGCGACCCTGGCCTCGCTCCGCGACCAGACCATGGCGTCCGACGCGTACGAGGTGATCCTGGTCGACGACGGGTCCACCGACGGCACCCCCGACACGCTCCGCGGCGACACCGCGTTCACCCGCAACATCACGGTGGTCGAGGCCGAGCACAGCGGCTCCGCCGGCCGGCCCCGCAACCTCGGCCTGGAGGCGGCCCGCGGCGAGTACGTGCTGTTCGTCGACGACCACGACCGGATCGCCCCGGACGCCCTGGAACGCCTCTACGACAAGGCCGTGCAGTGCGACGCCGACATCGTCGTGCCGCGTACCGCCGGCCACGGGCGCACCGTGCCCCGGGACGTCTTCGCGGCCCCGATGGAGCGCGGCCACCTCGTGGCCGACCCCGTCCTGCTGCAGTCGCTGACACCGCACAAGCTGTTCCGGCGCTCCTTCCTCGACCGGCACGGGCTGCGCTTCCCCGAGGGGCCCGTCCCGCTCGCCGACGAGTACTTCACGCTCCGCGCGCACCTCGCCGCCCGGTCCGTCGCCGTGCTGCACGACCGCACCTGCTACCACTGGGTGCGCGACGAGGCCCGCAAGGCCGCCCCGGCCGTCCCGCTCGCCGACCACGTGCGCTCCGCCGCGTCGCTCATCGAGCTGGTCCAGCAGCAGGTGGCCCCCGGGCCCGCCCAGGACGCCCTGGTCGCCCGGCTCTACCAGGACCTCCTGCTCGACCGGCTGGACGCCCGGGTGCTGAAACTCAACGACGCGGCGATGCGCACGCGCCACCAGGAGATCGGCGCGCTGGTGCAGGCGCGGATCGCCCCGTCCGTCGACCGCCACCTGCCGGCCGGCCCGCGGGTCCGCTCCGCCGTGCTGCGCTCCGGCCGGCCCGCGGACCTGCAGACCCTGGCCCGGCACGAGGCGGTCGTCACCCACCAGACGAGGATCACCTCGGCCGGCTGGCGCGACGGCCGGCTCGCGCTGCGGGTCAGCAGCCTGCTGGTCCGCCAGGACCGGGCGGGGGAGCGCACCGCGGTCAGGTTCGTGCTGGACGGCGACCGGATCCGCTGGGACCTGCCGGCCCCGCTGCTCGCCCTGCCGGGCGTCGCCGAGGCCGCCGACGTCACCGCCGAACTCCCCGCCACCGGCGTGCGCGCCCACGCCCGCCCGCGCGAGGAGGCCTGGGACCTCTACCTGGAGACCGCCGACCACCGCGCCTCGACGGTCGCCCTCGGCCACGGCGCCGCCGGCCTGCCGCTGGTCGCCGTCCAGGCCGACGCGACGGTGCTGCTCGACCCCGCGGCGCTCGACCACGGTTCACCGGTCACCGGCCTGTGGGACCTCAGCGCGGTGCTGGACAGCTGCGGCTGGGCCCGCGCCCGCCGGATCGGCGAGGACCGCAGCCCGCTGGCCGACACCCTGCTGCGGCCCGCCTTCCTGGCCGACGGGACCTTCGTCGCGCCGTACTGGACGAAGAACGGCAACATCAGCGTCCGGATCGCGCCGGGCACCCTGGCCGGGCTGCGGACGGCCGTCCGAGAGCCGGACCGGATCCTGATCGCGGAGGCCGGCGGCGTGCTCCGGGTGCGCGTCCCGCTGGACCTCGCACCGGCGCCCGGCCCTGTCCCGGTCACCGTCGAGCTCAGCGCCGGCGACGGCGGCGAGCCGCTGCGGGTGGCCGGCGAGATCGCCCCGGACCGGATCCCCGGCCAGGCCGTCCTGGACCTCGCCGCCGCCGTGCCCGCCGCCCCGGGCCCGCTCGCCCTCGCCGTCGGCGTCCTCCAGGACGGCCGCACCACCCGCGCGGCCGACCTCGGGATCCGGCTGGGCAGGACCGCGGCCGGGCACTGGACGGCCGCCGCGGAGGCCGTGTGACCGGCAGGCGCCCGATCGGCCGTCGGCGGCTGCTCGCGGCCGGCGGCGCCCTCGGCGCGCTCGCCGCGGGCGGATCCGCCCTGGTCGCCGCGGCGGGCCGCCGCCCGGCCGCCCGGTCCGGCGCGGACACGAGCGCCGATGTGGCGACCCCGGGCGACATCGGCCCCCGCTTCACCCTGTCGGCGGCCTCCGAACCGCTGGTCCGCCAGGTCCCGCTGGCGGGCTCCGCGACCGTCATGCAGTCGTTCGGCTTCGACGTGCCCAACGGCCGGATCCTGGTCGCCCAGATCCAGAAGCGCGCCGAGGGCAACCTGCGGCTGTCCCGGCTCACCCTGGACGGCGACCTCGACGGCGAGATGGTCCTCCAGGGCTTCGGCCACGGCGGCCAGATCGGCGTCGAACCGGACGGCGACGGCACCTGGGTCTGGGTGGAGACCGACCCCGCGGTCACCGGCCGCAGCGCCTGGGGCCGCCGGATCGCCCGGCTGCGGTTCGAGGACGGCGCCACCGTCGGCAGTGGCGACCGCACCGTCAGGACCTGGGACATCGTCCCCGGCGGCACCCGGCTGACCTGCAGCGTCGACACCCGCTTCGGCCAGCTCGCGGTGCGCTACAGCCGCGCCGGGGCGGTCCGCTTCCGCGTCCTCGACCTGGCCTCGGTGAAGGCCGGCCGCCCGGCCGTCCGCTACGACCTGCCCGCCCCGCCGCCGCACGCCACCGCGCAGAACCCGCACCCGGACTCCCAGGGCTTCGCCGTGTACGGCAGCACCCTCTACACCCTGGAGGGCAACCCGTACAGCGAGGCCAACACCGCCGAGCAGCGCGGCAACGCCTACCTGACCTGCACCGACATGGCCGTGCGCGGCGGGCGGGTGGTGGAGTCCCGGCTGATCACCGACGGCCTCAAGCTGCCGTTCCGGGAGCCCGAGGGCGTCGCGGTGCTGCTCCCGGACGGCAACGGCGGGCCGGAGCGCCTCGCGTTCGGCTTCGCCTCGATCGACCCGGACGGCAACCGGCTGGCGAGCATCTACGCCAAACGGATGGCCTGACCCCCTTCCGGCGCCGGAACGGGCCGGTCACCGGCCCGCCGTCCCGTTCCGGACACCGCCGATGGCCCGAGTTCCGGTCCAGTGATCCCCGGCCGTCTTAGGATGCGATTGGTGCACCAGGCGGACGGGGCACACGGCTCACGCCCGCGGCTGGCGTCCACGAGGAGGTCCGCGGCAGTGACCAGTCAGGTCGATCAGTCAGAGGCAGTGGACGGTTCGGACGGGAGCGAGGGCCGGCCGGGGTCCGCACCGCCCTCGGCCCGGCAGGGACGGCCGGTCAAGCCCACCCGCCGCCTGGACCGGGTGATCATCCGGTTCGCCGGCGACTCCGGCGACGGCATGCAGCTCACCGGTGACCGGTTCACCTCGGAGACGGCGTCCTTCGGCAACGACCTGTCGACCCTGCCGAACTTCCCCGCGGAGATCCGGGCCCCCGCCGGCACCCTGCCGGGCGTCTCCAGCTTCCAGCTGCACTTCGCCGACCACGACATCCTGACCCCCGGCGACGCGCCGAACGTGCTGGTCGCGATGAACCCCGCCGCCCTCAAGGCCAACCTGCCCGACCTGCCGCACGGCGCCGAGATCATCGTCAACACCGACGAGTTCACCAAGCGCGCCCTCGCCAAGGTCGGCTACCCGGCCGACCCGCTGACCGACGGCTCACTGGACGCCTTCCGGCTGCACAAGGTGCCGCTGACCACGCTGACCCTGGAAGCGCTCAAGGACAGCGGCCTGGCCCGCAAGGACGCCGAACGCGCGAAGAACATGTTCGCCCTCGGCCTGCTGTCCTGGATGTACCACCGCCCCACCCACGGCACCGAGGCCTTCCTGCGGCAGAAGTTCGCCGCCAAGCCGGACATCGCCGAGGCCAACATCCTCGCCTTCCGCGCCGGCTGGAACTTCGGCGAGACCACCGAGGACTTCGCGGTCTCCTACGAGATCCCGCCCGCCCGGCTGCCCGCCGGCACCTACCGCAACATCTCCGGCAACCTCGCGCTGTCCTACGGCCTGATCGCCGCCTCCACCCGCTCCGGCCTGCCGCTGTTCCTCGGCTCCTATCCGATCACCCCGGCCTCCGACATCCTGCACGAGCTCTCCAAGCACAAGAACTTCGGCGTACGGACCTTCCAGGCCGAGGACGAGATCGCCGGCATCGGCGCGGCCCTCGGCGCGGCCTTCGGCGGGGCGCTGGGCGTCACCACCACCTCCGGCCCCGGCGTGGCGCTGAAGTCCGAGACGATCGGCCTCGCCGTCTCCCTGGAACTCCCGCTGCTGGTCGTCGACATCCAGCGCGGCGGCCCCTCCACCGGCCTGCCCACCAAGACCGAGCAGGCCGACCTGCTCCAGGCCATGTTCGGCCGCAACGGCGAGGCCCCGGTGCCGATCGTCGCCCCCGCCACCCCCGCCGAGTGCTTCACCGCCGCCCTGGAGGCGGCCCGCATCGCGCTGACCTACCGCACCCCCGTCCTGCTCCTCTCCGACGGCTACCTCGCCAACGGCTCGGAGCCCTGGCGGATCCCCGAGGTCGACGAACTCCCCGACCTCACCGTCGAGTTCGCCACCGAACCCAACCACGCCGAGCCGGACGGCAGCCGGGTCTTCCAGCCGTACAAGCGCGACCCGCACACCCTGGCCCGCCCCTGGGCCGTCCCCGGCACCCCCGGCCTCGAACACCGCATCGGCGGCATCGAGAAGCAGGACGGCACCGGCAACATCTCCTACGACCCGGCCAACCACGACTTCATGGTCCGCACCCGGCAGGCCAAGGTCGACGGCGTCGCCGTCCCGCCCGTCGAGGTCGACGACCCGAGCGGCGAGGCCCGCGTGCTGGTCCTCGGCTGGGGCTCCACCTACGGCCCGATCACCGCCGCCGTCCGCCGGGTCCGCGCCGACGGCGGCCGCGTCGCCCAGGCCCACCTGCGCCACCTCAACCCCTTCCCCGCCAACCTGGGCGCGGTGCTGAAGGCCTACGACCGCGTCATCGTCCCCGAGATGAACCTCGGCCAGCTCGCCCTGCTGCTGCGGGCCAAGTACCTCGTCGACGCCCAGTCCTACAACCAGGTCCGCGGCCTGCCGTTCAAGGCCGCCCAACTGGCCGACGTCCTGCAGGCGGCGATCGGCACCCTCGACGCGCAGGAGACCCGATGACCGACTTCCCCGCCCTGCGCCTCGTCCCGAAGTCCGACGCCCCGCAGAGCGCCAAGGACTTCAAGACCGACCAGGAAGTGCGCTGGTGCCCCGGCTGCGGCGACTACGCCATCCTCGCCGCCGTCCAGGCCTTCATGCCCGAACTCGGCATCCGCCGCGAGAACACCGTCTTCGTCTCCGGCATCGGCTGCTCCTCGCGCTTCCCGTACTACATGAACACCTACGGGATGCACTCCATCCACGGCCGCGCCCCGGCGATCGCCACCGGCCTCGCCACCTCCCGGCGCGACCTCAGCGTCTGGGTCGTCACCGGCGACGGCGACGCCCTCTCCATCGGCGGCAACCACCTCATCCACGCCCTGCGACGCAACGTCAACCTGAAGATCCTGCTGTTCAACAACCGGATCTACGGCCTGACCAAGGGTCAGTACTCGCCCACCAGCGAGATCGGCAAGATCACCAAGTCGACGCCGATGGGCTCGCTCGACGCGCCGTTCAACCCGCTCTCGCTGGCCCTCGGCGCGGAGGCCACCTTCGTCGCCCGCACCATCGACTCCGACCGCCGGCACCTCACCGACGTGCTCCGCGCCGCCGCGCAGCACCAGGGCACCGCCCTCGTGGAGATCTACCAGAACTGCAACATCTTCAACGACGGCGCCTTCGAGGTCCTCAAGGAGCCCGCCACCCGCGACGAGGCGCTGATCCGCCTCGAACACGGCAGGCCGATCCGCTTCGGCACCGACCGCGGCGTCTTCCGCCGGCCCGACGGCGAACTCACCGTCGACACCGTCACCCCGGAGAACGAGGCGCAGCTGCTCGTCCACGACGCGCGCGCCGCCGGCCCCGCCACCGCCTTCGCCCTCACCCGCCTCGCCGACGCCGACACCCTGCACCACACCCCGATCGGGGTGCTGCGCAGCGTCGAGCGGCCGGTCTACGACACCCTCATGGCCGAGCAGCTGGACGGCGCCGTCGCCCGGCAGGGCGCCGGCGACCTCGGCGCCCTGCTCACCGGGAAGGACACCTGGACGGTGGTCTAGCCCGCCCCGAACGCCCTACGGCCCCCGCACGCACCGTGCGGGGGC
>NZ_JBHWBW010000008.1:0-11655 GCF_042735675.1 Kitasatospora sp. NPDC059571 | reverse complement strand
CGCCCTGCCCCCGGGGATCCACCCCGGCCGGTGGCTCTCCCCCCCCCCCACGGCCCACCGGCCCCCGCCCCCCCGGGGCGGGGGCCGTACCGTGTCCGCGGTGCGGGCGGGCGCCCGCGCGGCGCCACGGGTGGCTCAGCGGCCGTCGTAGGCGGCGCGGGCGGCGACCACGTCGGGCAGCGACTGCTCCACCCAGTGGGCCAGCCCGCCGACGAGCTCCGCGGCGCGGGCGCCGAGCGGGGTCAGGCTGTAGTCGACCCGCGGCGGGATGACCGGGTGCGCCTCGCGGTGCACGAAACCGTCGCGCTCCAGGGTCTGGAGGGTCTGGGCGAGCATCTTCTCGCTGACCCCGGCCACCCGGCGGCGCAGCTCGCTGAACCGGTAGCCGCGCTCGCGCAGCGCGATCAGCACCAGTACGCCCCAGCGGCTGGTGACGTGCTCCAGCACCAGCCGGGACGGGCAGTTGCGGTCCGTGACGTCGACGAGCGGTCGGATCTCGGTGCTTACCTTCATGTCAGTACCCTACTTCAAAGTGCGTACTTTCGATTGGTTAGTGCCATGCCTACCGTGGTGGTTGAACGCGAAATCACCTGAGGGAGTGCGCAATGATCGTCGTCACCGGTGCCACCGGCCGGCTGGGCCGCCTCGTCGTCGAGGGCCTGCTGGCCGAAGTCCCCGCGGCCGGCCTCGCCGTCGTCGTCCGCTCGCCGGAGAAGGCCGCCGACTGGGCGGCCCGCGGCGTCGAGGTCCGGACCGCCGACTACGCCCGGCCCGAGACCCTCGCCGGCGCCTTCCGGGCCGGCGAGAAGGTGCTGCTGATCTCCGGCAGCGAGGTCGGCTCCCGGGTCGCCCAGCACACCGCCGTGGTCGACGCCGCCGCCGCGGCCGGCGTCGCCCTGCTCGCCTACACCGGCGTCCTCGGCGGCGACGAGGCCGGCTTCGACCTGGCCGCCGAGCACAAGGCCACCGAGGCCGCGATCCGCGCCTCCGGCCTGCCGTACGTCTTCCTGCGCAACGGCTGGTACACCGAGAACTACACCGATACCGCGGCCGACGCCGTCGCGCGCGGCACGGTGCTCGGCAGCAGCGGCGAGGGCCGGGTCGCCTCCGCCGCGCGCGCCGACTACGCGGCCGCGGCCGTCGCGGTGCTCACCGGCGAGGGCCACGCCGGCCGCGTCTACGAGCTCAGCGGCGACGAGGCGTGGAGCCTGTCGCAGTACGCGGCCGAGCTGTCCGCGCAGGCCGGCCGGCCCGTCGAGTACCGGGACACCACCCCGCAGGAGCACCGCGCGGCGCTGGTCGCGGCCGGGCTCCCGGAGGGCTTCGCGGCGATCCTGGTCGACGTCGACGCCGCGATCGGCCGCGGCGAGCTGGCCCGCCACCGGGGCGTCCTGTCCGCGCTCATCGGCCGTCCCACCACCCCGCTCGCGGACTCGGTGAAGGCCGCACTGGGTGCCTGAGGCAACTGTCATGACCAAAAGGTGGATACGGGCGTGACATCCTGCCCTCCCTCCCGCTACCGTCGACCCGACAACGGCACGCGTGGAGGGCAGGGCGGCATGACGGACCAGGACGAGGCCGGCCGCGGATTCTGGTACGGCGCGGCCGCCTACGGCATGTGGGGCCTCTTCCCGCTGTTCTGGCCGCTGCTCGAACCCGCCGGCGCCGTCGACATCCTCGCCAACCGGATGGTCTGGTCGCTGGTCGCCGTCGCCCTCATGCTCCTCGTCCAGCGCCGCTGGGCCTGGGTCCGGCCCCTGCTCGCCCAGCCCCGCCGGCTCGCCCTGGTCGCCGCGGCCGCCGCCGTGATCTCCGTCAACTGGGGCGTCTACATCTGGGGTGTGAACTCCGGGCACGTGGTCGAGACCAGCCTCGGCTACTTCATCAACCCCCTCGTCACCATCGGCTTCGGCGTCCTGCTGCTCCACGAGCGGCTGCGCCGCGCCCAGTGGGCCGCCGTCGGCATCGGCGTCCTCGCCGTCGCCGTGCTCACCATCGGCTACGGCCGGCTGCCCTGGATCGCCCTCACCCTCGCCCTGTCCTTCGCCACCTACGGACTCCTGAAGAAGAAGGTCGCCCTCGGCGGACAGGAGGGCTTCGCGCTGGAGAGCGCCGCGATGTTCCCCTTCGCGCTCGGCTTCCTGATCTACCTCCAGGTCCGCGGCACCGGCAGCCTCGGCCACGCCGCCGGCACCACCCCCGCCTGGGCCCACGCCGGCCTGCTCGTGCTCAGCGGCGTGATCACCGCTGTCCCGCTGCTCTGCTTCGGCGCCGCCGCCGTCCGCGTCCCGCTCACCACGCTCGGCCTGCTCCAGTACCTCGCCCCGGTCTTCCAGTTCCTGATCGGCATCACCGTCTTCCACGAGTCGATGCCGCCCGCCCGCTGGGCCGGCTTCGCCCTGGTCTGGGCCGCCCTCGCGGTGCTCACCTACGACGCACTGCGCCGGCTGCGGGCCGACCGGGCCGCCCTGGCGGCCGCCGCCGGCCGGACCCCGGCCGCGCCCGCGGCGGACCACCCGGCCGAACCGGCACCGGGCGCGCCCGTCACCCGCTGAGACCGCACGGATGCGCTCTGCGCGGGGGCCGTTCGCACCGGCACTCCTGCTGTGAAGAAGTGCTTGCCGGATCTCCTCAACCGCCCGCCCGGACTGCTAACGTCCGGGGTGCCACCGCCGCCGGCCGACGGAAACCCCGCGCTGTGCGGCCGCCGCACGGCCACAGGAGGGTTGCGATGGTTCACCTCACCGGTCAGCTGACGGGCCAGCTCGCCCGGCCATTCCGGCGGGCAGTCCCGAGTACCGGCCCGGTGGCCGCCGCCGTGCGCCCCGACGCCGACGGCCTGCTCGCCGACGGCTCCGCCCTGCACGTCCCGGCCGTCCGCCGCGAGTTCGACGCCGCCGAGAGCGGAGAGCTGCTGCTCACCGGCGCCCCCAGCGGCGGAGCGGTGGCCATCCAGTGGCAGCGCCACGGCCGGCCGGCGATAACCCTCGACGGCCCGTACCGGCTCGACCGGGTCGAGCTCAGGGGCTCGCACCGGGCCCGGCTGCACGGGCTGACCGCCGGCGTCCGGCTGGTCTGCCCCAACTGGTCGCCGCTGTTCCTGATCGCCCCCGCCCAGCTGCCGGTGCTCGCCTGCGCCGTCGCCGCCTCCCGGATCCTGCCGCTGCGCTGACGGCCCCCCGGCCCGCCGGCGCCGCGCTCACCCCGTGACGTCGCGGCTGCTGAACCTGGCCCAGGCCGCCGAGCCGAACACCGCGGTGTACACCGCCTGGAGCCCGAGGTTCTGCAGCACGCCGTCCCAGTGCATCGGCTGCCGCAGCAGGTCGGAGAAGCTCAGCCAGTGGTGGGTGAAGAGGAACGGCTGCACCGCGTGCAACTGCGGGAAGGTGTCCAGGATCTGCACCGTGATCACCAGCACCACGGTGGTCGCCATCGCCGCGATCCCGCTGGTCGTCAGCGTGGAGACGAACAGTCCGATCGCGACCAGGCCGAGCAGCGACGCCGCGACCACCAGCGCCACCAGCAGCGCGCGCAGCAGCGCCTCGCCCGCACCGATGGTGTCCCCGGACAGCAGCGTCACCTCGCCCAGCGGGAACAGCGCGGCACCGGTGGCCAGCGCGGACAGCGCGATCACCCCGGTCGCTGCCGTGCAGTACGCCACCGCCGCGGTGAACTTCGCCGCCAGCAGCCGCGTCCGGCCCGCCGGGGCGACCAGCAGGTAGCGCAGCGTCCCGCCGCTCGCCTCGCCGGCGACCGCGTCACCGGCGACCACCCCGACGGTCATCGGCAGGAAGACCGGCAGCGCCACCGCCAGGGCGGTAAAGACCAGGAAAAGCCCGTTCTGCGTCACCTGGGCGACGAACGCGGGCCCCTCGCCGCGCGCACCGCCGGTCTGGATCCGCACCACCACCCCGATCAGCACCGGCAGCGACGCCAGGATCGCCAGCAGCGCGATCGTCCGCGCCCGGCGGAAGACCAGCGCCAGCTCGGAGCGGAACAGCGCGGCGAAACCGGCCGCGGTCACCCGCCGCACCGCGCCCGCGCCCGCCCCTGCCGCGCCCGCCCGGACCGCCTCAGCCTGCGACATCGAAGCCCTCCCCGGTCAGCGCCACGAAGGCGTCCTCCAGCGTGCCGCGCTCCACCCCGAAGCCGCGCACCCGCACCCCCGCCGCCACCAGCGCCGCACACAGCGGCGGCAGCGCGTCCTCGCCCTCCGGCGGCAGCCCGCGCACCTCGGCCCCGTCGGTGTGCAGTTCCGTCACCCCGTGCTCCGCCAGCACCTTCTCCGCGGCCGCCGCGTCCGGGGTGCGGACCACCAGCCGCCCCTGCGCCCGGGCGGCCAGCTCGGCCACCGTGCCCTGCACGACCAGCCGGCCGCGCGACATCACCGCGGCATGGGTGCAGACCTGCTCGATCTCGTCCAGCAGGTGCGAGGAGAGGAAGACCGTGGTGCCCTCGGCCGCCACCTCCCGGACCAGCGCGCGGATCTCCCGCATGCCCTGCGGGTCCAGCCCGTTGGTCGGCTCGTCCAGCACCAGCAGCTCGCGCGGCTGCAGCAGCGCGGCGGCCAGCCCCAGCCGCTGCTTCATGCCCAGCGAGTACGCCCGGGCCTTCTTGCCCGCCGCCGCGGACAGGCCGACCCGCTCCAGGGCGGCCGCCACCCGCTGCTCGCGGGTGCGCGGATCCGCCGTCGGGTCGGCCGCGTCGAACCGGGCCAGGTTCGCCCGCCCGGTCAGGAACCCGTACAGCGCCGGGCCCTCGATCAGCGCGCCGACCCGGGGCAGCACCGCCGGGACCGACTGCGGCATCGGCGCCCCGAGCACCGTCGCGGAGCCCGCGGACGGGGCGATCAGGCCCATCAGCATCCGGATCGTGGTGGTCTTGCCGGAGCCGTTCGGGCCGAGGAAGCCGAACACGCTGCCCCGCGGCACCGCCAGGTCCAGGCCGTCCACGGCGAGCCGGCCGCCGAACCGCTTGCTCAGCCCGCGGGTGCGGATCACGTCATCGGAGCCGGAGCCCGGGTCGCCGGCGGGAGCCGGGCCCGGCACGGCCCGGCCCGGCTCCGCCACGGGAGGCAGCGCCACCCCTACTTCACCCCGGCCGCGTGCTGCAGCACCGGCAGCGTCACCGCGCCGGCGAACACCCGGCCGTCGTCCGTCACCAGCACATTGACCACCTTGGTGGAGATCAGCGTGCCACCGCCGACCGGCTTGCCGAAGCCCTTCGCCAGCGCCAGCGGGTTGCCTGCCCCGCCCGGGCCGCCATGGCCGACCTTGCCGCCGTCGCGCACCTCGGGCAGGCCCGACGGCAGGTGCAGCTCCACCACCGACGTCCAGCCCTCGCCGACGACCGTGGCCCCCGACGCGCCGCCCGGGCCCGCGGCCGGCTGCCCGGCCCTGCCCTGCCCGGACTTCGGCCGCCCGGCCGCGCCGTCCTGCCCCCGGTGCTCGGTGACCTTGGCGCCCTTGGGCACCGTGAAGGCGAACGCGGACGCCGCCGGGGTGGCGAACGAGACCGAGCTGAAGTGCAAGTCCAGCACCGTCGCGCCACCGGTCGAGACGGCCTGCACCATGAGCGGCACACCCCGCTCGGCGTCCACCGCGATCCGTACCTGCCCGATCGTCGACCCCTGCTGCGTCGGCTTCACCTTCAGCCGGTACGCCGACCGGCCGGCCACCGTGGTGGTGCCGTCGACCGACACCGACGTGGTGCCCGCGCCGAGCTTCAGCAGCTGCTCGGCGGCCTGCTGCGGCGTCGCCGGCACCTGCGAGCCGAACACCCCGGGCAGCCGCGCCCCGGGCCGCTCCGACCCGTGCTGCGGGGCCGTCATGTGCACGGCCTCGTTGGAGGAGCTGTCCCACGCCCACACGTCGGTGCCGTTGTGCACCACCTCGTACCCGGCCAGGTTCTCCACCAGGCCGATCCGCTGGCGGTCCGGGCCGTCCACCGCGACCTGCAGAGTGTGCTTGCCGCCCAGCAGGTCCGTCAGCTTCGCCGCCGGGTCCGCGCCGCCGGTGCCGCCCGAGCCGACCGGGCCGGCCGCCGCACCCAGCAGCTGCGTCGGCAGCCCCAGGTCGGCCTGCACCTGCACCGTCCCCGACAGCGCCTGGGTGTCCGAGCCGAGCACCTTCGCCACCAGCTGCTCGGCGGTCACCGCGGGCAGGCTCGGCCCGCCGGCGCTGGCCAGCGCCGGGACCAGCCCCACGCCCGCACCCACCGCCGCGACCACCGCGACCGGCACCGCGACCCGCACCAGCGCCCTGCGGCGCGGGCGGTACGGCTCCGCCCCCTGCTGCTCCGTCATCTCCGTCAACCCCTCCCGTTCGGTGACTTGCTGCCCAGTCCATTAGACGTGCCCCGGGCGTCCCGGGCATCGCTCCCAAGGGCCAGATCCGGGTACACCGCTCGTCGCACCCGACCCTGACAGCGGCTCAGGGTCCCGTCATCCCACAGGCTGACGGGGGTCACGTATCGTCGGCGCATGGACGCCTCGAAGCCCGTTGTCCCGGGCCCCGCTCCCGCTCCCCAGCATCCCTCCGCCTCGTCGATGCGCCGCGCATTGCGCCGGGCCCGGGACGGCGTGGCGCTGGACCGGGCGGAGGCCGAGGTCCTGCTGCAGGCGCGCGGGGAGGACCTGCGCGACCTGTGCGCCTCGGCCGCCCGGGTCCGGGACGCCGGCCTGGCCGCAGCGGGCCGCCCCGGCGTGATCACGTACTCCCGGAAGGTCTTCGTCCCGCTCACCCGGCTCTGCCGGGACCGCTGCCACTACTGCACCTTCGTGACCGTGCCCGGCCGGCTCGCCCGGGACGGGCAGGGAATGTTCCTCTCGCCGGAGGAGGTGCTGGACATCGCCCGCCAAGGGGCCGCGCTGGGCTGCAAGGAGGCGCTGTTCACGCTGGGGGACCGGCCGGAGGACCGCTGGCCGCAGGCCCGGGAGTGGCTCGACGCGCACGGCTACGACGACACCCTGGCGTACGTGCGGGCGATGGCGATCCGGGTGCTGGAGGAGACCGGGCTGCTGCCGCACCTCAACCCCGGGGTGCTGTCCTGGACGGACTTCCAGCGGCTGAAGCCGGTCGCACCGTCGATGGGGATGATGCTGGAGACCACGGCGACCCGGCTCTGGTCCGAGCCGGGCGGCCCGCACCACGGATCGCCCGACAAGGAGCCGGCGGTGCGGCTGCGGGTGCTGGAGGACGCCGGCCGCTCCTCGGTGCCGTTCACCACCGGCGTGCTGATCGGCATCGGCGAGTCCTTCGCCGAGCGGGCGGACGCGCTGTTCGAGATCCGCCGGGTGGCGCGGCAGTACCGCGGCGTCCAGGAGGTGATCGTGCAGAACTTCCGCGCCAAGCCGGACACCGCGATGCGGGGGGTGCCGGACGCCGAGCTGGAGGAGCTCGCGGCGGCGATCGCCGTGGCCCGGTTGGTGCTCGGCCCCGCGGCGCGCCTCCAGGCACCGCCGAACCTGGCCGACGAGCAGTACGCGCTGCTGATCGGCGCGGGCATCGACGACTGGGGCGGGGTGTCGCCGCTGACCCCGGACCACGTGAACCCGGAGCGTCCCTGGCCGCACATCGACGAGCTCGCCGCCCGGACCTCCGCGGCCGGCTTCGACCTGCGGGAGCGGCTGACGATCTATCCGGAGTTCGTGCGGCGCGGCGAGCCCTGGCTGGACCCGCGGCTGGTCCCGCATGTGGCGGCCCTCGCCGACCCGGAGACCGGCCTGGCCCGTCCCGATGCCCGGCCCGTCGGCCTGCCCTGGCAGGAGCCGGAGGACGTCCAGGTCGGGTCCGGCCGCACCGACCTGCACCGCACCATCGACACCGAGGGCCGCTCGGCCGACCGCCGGGCCGACTTCGAGGAGGTCTACGGCGACTGGCAGGTGCTGCGCGAGCAGGTCGCGGCGCGGGCGCCGGAGCGCCTGGACCGGGACGTCCGGGAGGCCCTGGCGGTGGCCGCGGACGACCCGCAGAAGCTCGACGACGCGCAGGCGCTGGCGCTCTTCCACGCCGACGGGCCGGCGCTGGACGCGCTGTGCGCCGTCGCGGACGCGGTGCGGCGGGACGCGGTGGGGGAGGAGGTCACCTACTGCGTGACGCGGAACATCAACTTCACCAACGTCTGCTACACCGGCTGCCGGTTCTGCGCCTTCGCCCAGCGGCGGACGGACGCCGACGCCTACACCCTCTCGCTGGAGCAGGTCGCCGAACGCGCCGCGCAGGCCTGGGACGTGGGCGCGACCGAGGTCTGCATGCAGGGCGGGATCCACCCCGACCTGCCGGGCACCGCCTACTTCGACATCGCGCGGGCGGTGAAGGAGCGGGTGCCGGGCATGCACGTGCACGCCTTCTCGCCGATGGAGGTGGTCAACGGGGCGACCCGCACCGGGCTGTCGATCCGCGACTGGCTGGCCCGGGCGCAGGAGGCCGGCCTGGACACCATCCCGGGCACCGCCGCGGAGATCCTGGACGACGAGGTCCGCTGGGTGCTGACCAAGGGCAAGCTCCCGGCGGCCACCTGGGTCGAGGTGGTGACGACCGCGCACGAACTCGGCATCCGGTCCTCCTCCACGATGATGTACGGGCACGTCGACGAGCCCCGGCACTGGCTGGCCCACCTGCGGCTGCTGGCCGGGATCCAGCAGCGCACCGGCGGGTTCACCGAGTTCGTGACCCTGCCGTTCGTGCACACCAACGCGCCGGTCTACCTGGCGGGTGTGGCCCGGCCCGGGCCCACCGCGCGGGACAACCGGGCGGTGGTGGCGATGGCCCGCCTGCTGCTGCACCCGCACATCCGCAACATCCAGACCTCCTGGGTGAAGCTGGGCGCGGCCGGGGCCGCCGAGATGCTGCGCTCGGGCGCCAACGACCTGGGCGGCACGCTGATGGAGGAGACCATCTCACGGATGGCCGGCTCCTCCTGGGGCAGCTACACCTCGGTCCGGGAGCTGGAGGCGATCGCGGCGGCGGCCGGCCGGCCGGCCCGGCAGCGCACCACCACGTACGGCGAGGTCCCGGCCGAGCGCCGGGCGGCCGCGCTCGCCTCGGACGGGCACCTGCCCGTCCTGCTGCCGCTCGCCGACTGACCGGGCCGGCCGGTGCCCGGGCGCCCGCACCACCGCGCCCGGGCACCGGTGTTCGACCTACCCGCCGACTCGCCGGAATCTTCGAATACAGTGCGCTCCTGGACCTGCCCTCGGACGAAAGGATGCGCACGTGATGCCTCTGTGGTCGCGCGCCCAGCAGCAGGACTACCGCAGCCGCGTCCGGGGCTGCCTCCTCGGCGGCGCGATCGGCGACGCGCTCGGGGCGGGCATCGAGTTCGAGTCGCTGGAGAAGATCCGTGCGGCGCACGGCCCGCAGGGCGTCACGGGCTACGTGCCCGCGTACGGCCGCCGCGGGGCCGTCACCGACGACACCCAGATGACCCTGTTCACCCTGGACGGCCTGATCCGGGCCCACATCAGCCGGGACACCGGCAGCTGGCACCCGCCGACCGACGTGCACCGCGCCTACCTGCGCTGGCACGCCACCCAGCGGGACTGGGGCCCGGACGAGCGCCGCCCGGACCTCGGCTGGCTCGGCCGCGAGGAGTGGCTGTACGCCCAGCGCGCCCCCGGACAGGCCTGCCTGTCCGGCCTGTCCGGACCCGACGCCGAGCGGCTCGGCACCGTGGAGGCGCCGCGCAACCCGCACTCCAAGGGCTGCGGCACGGTCATGCGGGCCGCCCCCTTCGGCCTGCTGACGGCCTGGGACCCGGCGCTGGTGTTCCAGCTCGCCGTCGAGTGCTCGGTGCTGACCCACGGCCACCCCACCGGCTACCTCTCCGCCGGGGCGCTCGCGGTGATCGTCCACGCGGTGGCCCGCGGCGGCACCCTGGAGGAGGGCGTCCACCTGGCGCTCGCGCTGCTCTCCGAGCGGCAGGGCCACGAGGAGACCACCGCGGCCCTGCGCGGCGCCCTGGACGCCGTCCGGGCCGGCGAGCCCTCCGCGGAGCGCATCGAGGCGCTCGGCGAGGGCTGGGTGGCCGAGGAGGCGCTGGCCATCGGGCTGTACTGCGCCCTGGTCGCCGAGGATGTCCGGACCGGGCTGCTGCTGGCCGTGAACCACTCCGGCGACAGCGACTCCACCGGCGCGATCTGCGGCAACCTGCTGGGCGCGCTGCACGGGGAGACGGCGCTGCCGGCCGGCCTGGTGGCGGAACTGGAGGGGAGGGGCACGATCCTGCAGCTCGCCGACGACTTCGTCCTGGAGCTCACGGCCGGGCCCGACCTGCACGGCACCCCGGCGTGGACGGAGCGCTACCCGACCGGCTGAGCCCGCCGGGTAGCGCCGGGGAAGGTCAGACCTCGCCGAACGCGCCCGCCGCGACGGCGCCTGCGAACGCGGCCCACTCCTCGTTCGAGAACACCAGCCGCGGGCCGTCGGGGTCCTTGGAGTCGCGCACGGCGATCGAAGCCGCGTCGGGGACGGCGACCTCCACACAGGCACCGTTGCCGCCGCTGTGGCTGCTCTTGCGCCAGTTCAGGTTGGTGGTGGACGTGCTGGTCATTCGTTGAACCCCTCTGCGATGGTGTGTATCAAGGCCCGACTGTCCGCGACGCTCAGTGCCGCGGCTCGGAGGTGGTCGTACAGATTGGTATAGCGCCGCACGTCGGCCTCCTTCTCCAGGTAGAGATCGCTCGTCACTCCTTCGAAGTAGACAACTGTCGAATCCGCAGACTCCGGGAACTCCATGAGGGAGAATGTCCCGGTCATCCCGGGATGAGCGCCGTGACTGAACGGGATCACCTGCAGGTTGATGTTGGGCCGCTCGCTCAGCGCCAGCATCCGGCCGAGCTGATCGGCCATCACCGCCCGGCTGCCGACCTCGCGCCGCAGCACCGCCTCGTCTATCACCACCCAGAGGCTGCCGAGCCGGTCCTCGTCGTCGCCGTCTATCCGGTGCTGGCGCTTGATCCGCACCTCCACCCGCCGCTTCACGGCCTGGGTGTCGTAGTCGGGGAAGGTGCCCGCGACCACCGCCTCCGCGTACTCCCGGGTCTGCATCAGACCCGGCACGAACGACGACTCGTAGGCGCGGATCGAGGAGGCCTCCGCCTCCAGGCCGATGTACACGCTGTACGGGATGTCACCGAACTCGTGCCACCAGCCCCGCTGGCGGGATTCCCGGGCCATTTCCATCAGCCCGGCGCGAATCCGTTCGTCCGCCACCTCGTAGACGTCGCACAGGTCCCGGACATCGCGCTGGCTGATGCTTCGCCGGCCGTTCTCCAGCCGGCTGATCTTGGACTGGGACACCATGAGGCGGCCGGCCACCTCCTCGGCCGTCATGCCCTTCTGCTCGCGCAGGCGCCGCAGTTCCGCGCCGAGCCTTCGGCGGCGCACGGTGGGATTGACGCTGGCGGACACATCGACCTCCGGCCGGACCTCTGGCACGGACGACAGCGCCGCGCCTCGGAACAGTGTGGAAATTGGTACCGACCCCCCCTGACGTGGAGAGCATGCCACCTTGTCTCCGCTCCGTGCGGGGGATTCCCACCAGCGCACTTGAACAGATCACCGGAAAACAGCTCATTCGGGATGACCACCCTTGCGCCCGGCCCGCCGGCACGGTACAACCCGTGCCGCCGCGCGGCCCCGGACGCACGAAGGC
>NZ_JBHWBW010000007.1:42634-46073 GCF_042735675.1 Kitasatospora sp. NPDC059571 | reverse complement strand
GGGGCCGCGCCCCCCCCCCCCCCCCCCCCGGGCCCCCCCCCCCGGCGGTCGTCGTGCCGCCGCGCGGCCGCGGCGACGGAAAACCCGCGGGCGCCCGCCCCCGCCCCCTTGTGCGGACGGCCCGATGTGGACTAAACCTCTGTCTCAGCTTGGTCCAGACCATTTGATGCTGACTCAGAGAAGGCCACGGGCATGCCCAGACGCACCTCAGCAGTCCTCGCGGTGGCACTGGCCACCGTCCTCGCCGCGCCCGCAGCGGCCCAGGCCCACGACGACGGCCACGGCCCCCGGCTGCACGGCCAGCGGGTCGGCTACTTCACCCAGTGGGGTGTCTACAGCGGCGCCACCGCCCGCAAGGTGCAGGAATCCGGACAGGCCGGAAAGCTCACCGTGATCAACTACGCCTTCGGCAACGTCTCTCCCGACGGCACCTGCTTCGAGGCCAACGGCGCCGGGATCGGCGACGCCTGGGCCGACTACCAGCGCCCGGTCGGCGCGGACGAGGCCGTGAACGGCGTCGCGGACACCGCCGACCAGCCGCTGAAGGGCAACTTCAACCAGCTCCGCGAACTGAAGGCGAAGAACCCGCAGCTCAGGGCGGTCGTCTCGCTCGGCGGCTGGACCTGGTCGAAGTACTTCTCCGACGCGGCCGCCACCGACGCCGCGCGCAAGAAGTTCGTCTCCTCCTGCATCGACCTCTACCTCAAGGGCGACCTGCCGCAGCTCGGTTCGATCGAGGGCGGCACCGGGGCGGCGGCCGGCGTCTTCGACGGCATCGACATCGACTGGGAGTACCCGGGCGGCGGCGGTGACGCGGGCAACGTCGTCCGGCCCGAGGACGGGCACAACTACACCCTGCTGATGCAGGAGTTCCGCCGCCAGCTGGACGCCCTCGGGCGCGCCCGGCACGCGCACTACCTGCTGACCGCCGCCGTCCCGGCGGGCGAGGAGAAGGCCGACCGGCTGGAGGTCCCCCAGGTCGCCCGCGCGGTGGACTGGCTCAACCTCATGACCTACGACCTGCACGGCCCCTGGGAGGCGCAGGGCCCGACGAACCACCAGGCCAACCTCTTCTCCGACAGCGCCGACCCGTCCCCGCAGAACGCCGGCTACAGCGCCGACCGGGTCGTCCGGCACTACCTGGCGAAGGGCCTGCCGCCGGCCAAGGCGGTGCTCGGCGTGCCGTTCTACGGCTACGGCTGGACGGGCGTGCCCGACGGCGGCAAGGCCGGCCTGTACCAGGGCGCGACCGGCCTCGCGCAGGGCGGCAACCTGCCGTACAACCGGATCAAGGACCTGCCGGGCACGGTGCACACCGACTGGCTGCACGGCGCGACCTGGAAGTACGACGGCACCGAGTTCTGGACGTACGACACCCCCGCGCTGCTGACCCTCAAGGCCCGCTACACCCGCGTGCTCGGGCTGGGCGGGGTCATGGCGTGGTCGCTCGACAACGACGACGCGCAGGGCTCCCTGGTGGCCGCGCTGGACAGCGGACTGAGGTGACACCGCCGGGCGGCGGGTCGTGACCGACGGTCCGCCGCCCGGGGTCACCCGCGCAGCTTCGGGTGTCACACCTTCTGGGTGTTGATGCTCGAAGTTGCGCGTTTCTATGTTCAAACGCACATGAACGCGCTACCTTCTCGGTGTCGGGCGGGCCGCCGCAATGGGCAGGCTCCCTGCGCATTGCACATGCTGCACCGCCCGCAACGCTTTGACCCCCACGCGGCCCATCCGGCAGCCGGACTATTGCCGCCGGATGAACAGTGGACTATACCTTTGCGCATCACATACACCGCCTCTGACCGGCAGCATTGCCGCTAGGCGCGCTTGGCACAGCGGGAATTGACGCTCCGTCATACCCGTCAGAAACTTCTTGGACACCGAGGGGTAGGAGCACTCAATGGGCTCTGCAACCGAGTACAACCGCCGGGACATCTTCAAGCGGGCGGCCGGCATCGCCGTGCTCGCGGCCACCGGCGGCTCCCTGCTCACCGCCTGCGCCGGCGGCACGGGCGGCAGCAGCGACAAGGGCAGCAAGGGGGCCGGCGGCTACAACCTGACCGACGCCAAGAACCCGTTCGGCGTCAAGGACGGCGACGGCCTCGAGGTCTTCATCTTCAACGGCGGCTACGGCAGCGACTACGCCAAGGCGTTCGAGGCGATCTACTCGAAGACCTACCCCGGCGCCAAGATCAACCACCAGGCCGACCAGGACGTCACCGGCAAGCTCCAGCCGCGCTTCAACGCCGGCTCCCCGCCGGACGTCATCGACGACTCGGGCAACAAGCAGATCAAGCTCGACGTGCTGGCCGACTCCAACCAGCTCACCGACCTGGCCCCGCTCCTGGACGCGCCGTACATCGACGACCCGTCGAAGAAGATCCGCGACGTGCTGATGCCCGGCACCATCGAGTCCGGCACCGTCAAGGGCAAGGTCTACAACCTGTCCTACGTCTACACCGTGTGGGGCTTCTGGTACTCCAACAAGCTCTTCAAGGAGAAGGGCTGGACGGCGCCGAAGACCTGGGCCGACTTCATCACCCTGTGCGGCACCATCAAGGCCGCGGGCATCGCGCCGATCTGTCACCAGGGCAAGTACCCCTACTACATCAACGTCGCCATCCTGGACATGATCGCCAAGCAGGGCGGCCTGGACCTGATGAAGCGCATCGACGCGCTGGACGCCACCGCCTGGGACGACCCGGCCGTCAAGACCGTCGTCGAGGCGTTCTACCAGATCGTCGACAAGGACTTCCTGCTCCCCGGCACCAACGGCATGACCCACATCGAGTCGCAGACCGCGTGGAACCAGTACAAGGCCGCGTTCATCCCCTGCGGCTCCTGGCTGGAGAACGAGCAGCTCGCCACCACCCCGGCCGACTTCGACATGGTCTTCCTGCCGATGCCGTCGCTGCCCGGCGACAAGCTGCCGTTCGAGGCGATCCGCGCCGGCGCCGGCGAGCCGTTCATCGTCCCGTCGAAGGCCAAGAACGTGGCCGGCGGCCTGGAGTTCCTGCGGATGATGCTGACCAAGGAGGCCTCCGGCAAGTTCGCCCAGGCCGCCAACAGCCTCACCTGCCTCAAGGACGGCGTCGGCCCCGAGGTCAAGCTGAAGCCGGGCACCGCCTCCACCGTCGTCGCGCTGAAGGCGGCCGCGGCCAACACCTTCAACTACCAGTACCCGAACACCGCGTCCAAGTTCGACGAGGACCTGCAGAACGCCTCGGGTGAGCTGATGGCCAAGCGCATCACTCCGGCGGAGTGGATCAAGCGCGCGAAGGACTCGGCCACCAAGAACAAGACCGCCTGACCGGCGGTGTGACGAACGCGCCGGGGGCCGGACCCCCCCCCCCCCCGACGCCCGCGCGAGCAGAGTAAATGGCGGGGCGCGACGCCGAGACCCCCACAACGTGGGGGTTGTGTGGGAGCCCCACCG
>NZ_JBHWBW010000007.1:24640-42624 GCF_042735675.1 Kitasatospora sp. NPDC059571 | reverse complement strand
CGCACTCCCCCACAAACACACGCCCCCCCCCCCGGGGGGTGTCAGCCCCGCCGCGGGGGCCGCCCCGCCCCCGGCGCGTACGCCTGACGGACAGGAGAAGTGGCCATGCGTCACGGCAAGTACCCCTTCATCGTGGGGTTTCTGTTCCTCCCGATCGTGCTGTACGTGGGCCTGGTGCTGTGGCCCTACGCGCAGACCTTCGGGTACTCCCTGACCGACTGGTCGGGGCAGAGCCAGGAGATGAACTTCGTCGGCCTGGACAACTACACCAAGCTCTTCAGTGACGAGGTCTTCCTCGGCGCACTCGGCCACAACGCGCTGCTGCTCGCGGTGCTCCCGATCGTGACCATCCTGATCGCGCTGTTCTTCGCCTTCATGCTCAACGTCGGCGGCCGCAGCGGCACCGGCGGCGTGCAGGGCGTGCGCGGGGCCTCCTTCTACAAGGTGGTCTTCTTCTTCCCGCAGGTGCTGTCGATCGCCATCCTCGCCGTGCTCTGGCAGGCGGTCTACCGCACCGACGGCAGCGGCCTGTTCAACGGCGTGCTGATCAAGCTCGGCCTGGTGGACGCCCAGAACCCGATCGCCTGGCTCTCCGACCCCGACATGGTGCTCTGGTGCATCGTCGGCGTCCTGGTCTGGAGCGGCGTCGGCTTCTACCTGGTGCTGTTCTCCGCGGCCATGCAGTCGATCCCCAAGGACATCTACGAGGCGGCGCTGCTGGACGGCGCCAAGCGCGGCCAGACCTTCTTCCGGATCACCCTGCCGCTGCTCTGGGAGACCGTGCAGACCGCCTGGGTGTATCTCGCGATCGTGGCGATGGACGGCTTCGCCCTGGTGGCCAGCATGACGCCCGGCCGCACCTACGGCGGCGGGCCCGACCACCACAGCGAACTCATCTCCACATATCTGATGCGCAACTTCCTCGCCTTCGGCGAGGCCGGCTACGCCTGCGCGATGGGTGTCGTGATCTTCTTCTTCACCCTCATCCTGTCCGTCGTCTCGCTGCGGGTCACCCGGCGCGAGCGGATCGAGTACTGAGCGGGGCATGGCTATGAGTACCAGCATCGACGACACCAGGGCCGTACCCGCGCAGCGCGGCTCCAGGCCGGCCGGCCGGCCCGCGCGCTCCTCCGAGAGCGGCGTCGTCCTGAACGTCTTCTCGCACGGCTTCCTCGCCGTCTGGGCCGTCATGATCCTCTTCCCGCTGGCCTGGGTCGTGCTCGGCTCGTTCAAGACCGACTCCCAGATCAACGGTTCGGCGTGGAGCTGGCCCAGCAGCTTCCACTTCGACGCCTTCACCCGGGCGTGGTCCAAGGGCATCGGCGGCTTCTTCGCCAACACCCTGATCGTGCTGGCCGGATCGCTGACCCTGACCATGCTGCTCGGCGCGATGGCGGCCTACGTGCTGGCCCGCTACGAGTTCAAGGGCAACCGGCTGATCTACTTCGGGTTCGTGGCCGGCGCGATGTTCCCGGTCTACCTGGCCCTGGTGCCGCTGTTCTTCATGGTCCGCAACCTCGGTGAGATCTCGCCCTACCTCGGCCTGAACAGCTACCTCGGCCTGATCCTGGTGTACGTGGCGTACTCGCTGCCGTTCACCGTGTTCTTCCTGCACTCGTTCTTCCGGACGCTGCCGACCGCGATCCACGAGGCGGCGATGCTGGACGGCTGCTCGCACACCCGCGCGTTCTTCCAGATCATGGTGCCGATGGCCAAGCCCGGCCTGATCAGCGTGGGCATCTTCAACGTGCTCGGCCAGTGGAACCAGTACATCCTCCCGGTGACCCTCATGCAGCAGACCTCGGCCGGCGAGAGCGACCACTCGATGCTCGCCCAGGGCCTGGTCAACCTCGCCCTGCAGTCGGGCTACAAGAGCGACGCCCCGGCGCTGTTCGCCGGTATGACGATCGCCATGCTCCCGGTGCTGGTGGTGTACCTCTCCTTCCAGCGCCAGGTGCAGGCCGGACTCACCTCGGCCACCCTCAAGTAGCGCCCCGCACAAAGGCCGACGGCCGCCCCCCCGAGCAGGTGGGGCGGCCGTCGCGCGTCGTCGGCCGGTCAGCCGCGGTCGCACTCCTGGGCGCGCAGTGCCCGCGCCAGGTCGTCGCGGCACTCCAGGACCAGCCGGCGCAGCGCCGGCGCCGCCGCCGGGTGCCCGTCCAGCCAGGCGTCGGCGGTGTCCAGGACGGCCTGCGTGGTCTGGTACTTCGGGAAGAAGCCGCCGACGATGCGCATCGCGATCTCGATCGTGCGCTGCGCCCAGACGTCCTCCAGCATCGCGAAGTACGGCTCGGTGTAGCCGGCCGTCAGCTCCCGCTGCCCGGGCTGGGCGAAGCCGGCGATCTGGGCCTCCACCAGGGCGTTCGGCAGCTCGTCGGAGTCGACCACGGCCGCCCACGCGGCGGCCTTGGCGCCCGGGGTGGGGAGCGCGGCCAGGCACTGGGTCAGCTGGCGCCGGCCGCTGGCGGTGTTGTCCCGCTCCAGCTCGCGCTCGATCTCCTCGCCGCTCGCCGCACCGGCGGCCGCCAGCGGCAGCCACAGCGCCCACCGCAGCTCCTGGTCGACGTCCAGGCCGTCGATCCGCTCGGTGCCCTCCAGCAGGCCGCGGACCAGCTGCAGCTGCTCCGGCTCCTCGGCGACCAGCGCGGTGAACCGGGCCCAGGCCAGCTGGTGGTCGCCGCCGGGGGCCGCGGCCCGCAGCTCGCGGACGGCGCCCTCGGCGAGCAGCCGCCCGCCCTCGGCGCGCCACGCCGGGTCGGCGTACAGGTCGACCGCGCCCTTGGCCTGCTGGTGCAGCGACTGCAGGACGCCGATGTCCGACTCGCGGCCGGCGAAGCGCAGCACCAGGTCGACGTAGTCGCGGGTCGGCACCAGGCCGTCCCGGGTGAGGTTCCAGAGCGCCGACCAGGCCAGCGCCCGCGCCAGGTCGTCGCGGATCGAGCCGAGCCCCTCGCGGAGGGTCTCCAGCGACACCTCGTCGAAGCGGATCTTGCAGTACGTCAGGTCGTCGTCGTTGACCAGCACCAGGGCCGGCCGCGGGCGCCCGGCGAGCTCGGGCACCACGGTGCGGGCGCCGTCCACGTCCAGCTCGATCCGGTCGGTGCGGACCAGGCCGCCCTCGCCGTCCCGGTCGTACAGGCCGATCGCCACCCGGTGCGGGCGCAGCGTGCCGCCGTCCTGCAGCACCGCGAACCCGGTGATCCGGCCGTCCGCGTCGGTGTCGATCTGCGGGGTGAGCGCGTTGACGCCGGAGGTCTGCAGCCAGGCCGCCGACCAGGCCTTGAGGTCGCGGCCGCTGGTGGCCTCCAGCACGTCGAGCAGGTCGGTCAGCACCGTGTTGCCGTACGCGTGCCGCTGGAAGTACCGGCGGGCGCCCTCGAAGAACGGCTCCCGGCCGACGTACGCCACCAGCTGCTTGAGCACCGAGGCGCCCTTGGCGTAGGTGATGCCGTCGAAGTTGAGCTTCGCGTCCTCCAGGTCCCGGATGTCCGCGGTGATCGGGTGGGTGGTCGGGAACTGGTCCTGCCGGTAGGCCCACGCCTTGCGGCGGTTGGCGAAGGTGATCCAGGCGGCCTTGTACCGGGTCGCCTCGACCTGCGCGAACGAGCCCATGAAGTCCGCGAAGGACTCCTTCAGCCACAGGTCGTCCCACCACTTCGGGGTGACCAGGTCGCCGAACCACATGTGCGCCATCTCGTGCAGCACCACGTTGGCCCGGCCCTCGTACGCCGCGTCGGTGACCTTCGAGCGGAAGACGAACTCCTCGCGGAAGGTCACGCAGCCCGGGTTCTCCATCGCGCCGATGTTGTACTCCGGGACGAAGCACTGGTCGTACTTGCCGAACGGGTACGGGAAGTCGAACTCCTCGTGGAAGAAGTCCAGGCCCTGCTTGGTGACGGTGAAGATCTCGTCCGCGTCGAAGTACGGGGCCAGCGAGCGGCGGCAGGTCGCGGCGAGCGGGATCTCCAGCCGGGTGCCGTCGGGCAGTTCGCAGCCGTAGTGGTCGCGGGCGACGTGGTACGGGCCGGCGACCACGGCGGTCAGGTAGCTGGAGATCGGCTTCGTCGGGGCGAAGCGCCAGGTGCGGGCGCCGCCGTCCTCGGTGATCTCCTCGTGCACCGCGTTGGCGTACACGTCCCAGGCGGCCGGCGCGGTCACCGTGAAGGTGAACGGCGCCTTCAGGTCGGGCTGTTCGAAGGTGGCGAAGACCCGGCGGGCGTCGGCCGGCTCGAAGTGCGTGTAGAGGTAGGTCTCGCCGTCCGCCGGGTCGACGAACCGGTGCAGCCCCTCGCCGGTGCGGCTGTAGGAGCAGTCCGCCTCCACCACGAGCTCGTTCTGCTCGGCCAGGGCCGGCAGCGTGATCCGGGCGCCGTCGAAGGCCTCCGCCACGTCCAGGGCGCGGCCGTTCAGCGTCACCGAGCGGACCGCCGCGGCGAGCAGGTCCACGAAGGTGCCGTCACCCGGGGCGGAGGAGCGGAAGGAGAGCACCGTGGTCGACCGGAAGGTGGCGGCCGCCGGGTCCGGGGCCGACGTCAGGTCGAGGTGGACGCGGTAGCCGTCCAGGTCGATGCTCCGTGCCCGCTGCTGGGCTTCTTCTCGGCTCAGGTTCTTGCCCGGCACGGCGGTACTCCTCTGTCCGGTCGCACGCTGTGAGGTCGGTGGCGGCCGGACCGGTGGATCCGACCGCACGCATCCTTTCACGCCACCCGCCGTCGTCCCTGGTACGGGCACGACGGAATCAACCGCCGCCGCGCGCTGTTGTGTGCCCGGGGGCACCCCCCGACAACCACTCCGTCCGAAGGGCGACGTTCCGTGACCACTGCCGACTCCCGCAAGATCGCCGATTTCTGGTTCGACCCGATCTGCCCGTGGGCCTGGATGACCTCGCGCTGGATGCTCGAGGTCGAGCAGCTGCGCCCGGTGGACACCCGCTGGCACGTGATGAGCCTGTCCGTGCTGAACGAGGGCCGCGACGAGCTGCCGGAGAAGTACAAGGAACTGCTCGCCAAGGGCTGGGGCCCGGTCCGCGTCCTGATCGCCGCCGCCCAGGCGCACGGCGACAAGGTGCTCGGCCCGCTCTACACCGAGCTCGGCACCCGCTTCCACAACCAGGGCCTGCCGAACGAGCGCGCCACCATCGAGGCGGCCCTGGAGGCGGCCGGCCTGCCGGTCGAGCTGGCCGACGCGGCCGACACCGACGCCTACGACGAGGCCCTGCGCGCCTCCCATCGGGAGGGCATCTCGCTGGTCGGCGAGGACGTCGGCACCCCGGTCATCGCGGTGGACGGCCCCGACGGCGACCGGATCGCCTTCTTCGGCCCGGTGGTCACCCCGACCCCGCGCGGCGAGGCCGCCGCCCGGCTGTGGGACGGCACCGTCCTGGTGGCGTCCACCCCGGGCTTCTACGAGATCAAGCGCACCCGCACCGCTGGCCCGTCCTTCGAGTGAGGCCGGCCCGCCGGCCCCGCCGGTAGCACATGCGCGCGAGGGGCGCCGGGGAGAACCCCGGCGCCCCTCGTCGTGCGCGGCCCCCTGAGGGAGCGCCTACGCCTGCGCGGTGCGCCGCCGGTTGGCCACCCATCCGGCGACGGCCAGCGCGGCGGCCAGGCCGGCGGTGAAGTAGAGCTGGATGCGGTTGCTCTCGTCGAGCAGCATCAGCGCCAGCACCCCGAGGATCCCGGCGAGCGCGACCCAGGTCAGGTACGGGAAGGCCCACATCCGCACGCTCAGCTGCTCCGGGGCCTCGCGCTCCAGCCGGCGCCGCATCCGCAGCTGGGCCACCGCGATGAACGCCCACACCACCAGCACGGCCGCGCCCACCATGTTGAGCAGCCAGGTGAACACCGTCTCCGGCCACCAGTAGCTGAGCAGCACGGCCAGGAAGCCGAAGGCCGAGGAGGCCAGCACCGCCCGGCGCGGCACCCCGCCGGCGGTCTTCGCCAGCGCCCGCGGACCCTGCCCGCGCTGCACCAGCGAGTACGCCATCCGCGAGGAGCCGTAGATGTTGGCGTTCATCGCCGACAGCAGGGCGATCAGCACGACCACGCTCATGGCCTGCCCGGCGCCCGGGATGCCCAGCGAGTCCAGCACCGCGACGTACGGGCCGGGCGAGAGCACGGAGGACGAGTTCCACGGGACGAGGGTGACGATGACCGCCATCGAGCCGACGTAGAACAGCGCGATCCGCCACATCGCGGTGCGCACCGCGCCCGCGACGCTGCGCCGGGGGTCCTTCGACTCGGCGGCGGCGATGGTGACGGTCTCCAGACCGCCGTACGCGAAGACGGAGGCGAGCAGACCGGTGACCAGGCCGGTGGTGCCGTGCGGGAGGAAGCCGCCGTGGCCGGTCAGGTTGGCGGTGCCCGGGGCGTGGCTGCCGGGCAGCACGCCCAGGACGGCCAGCACGCCGATCACCAGGAAGGCCGCGATGGCGGTGACCTTGATCGCGGCGAACCAGAACTCGAACTCGCCGAAGTTCTTCACCGCGGCCAGGTTGCTGCCGCAGAAGAAGGCCATGAAGACGGCCACCCAGACCCAGAGCGGCACGCCGGGGAACCAGCCCTGCATGACGTGCGAGGCGCCGATGGCCTCGGCGGCGACGCCGACGCACAGCAGCGTCCAGAACATCCAGCCGACCGTCACCCCGGCCCACGGCCCGATCTCGCGTTCGGCGTGCACCGAGAAGGAGCCGCTGGACGGGCGGGCCGCCGACATCTCGCCGAGCATCCGCATGACCAGCATGACCAGCACGCCGGAGAGGGCGAAGGCCAGCACGATGGACGGGCCGGCGGCCGCGATGCCGGCGCCGGAGCCGACGAAGAGGCCGGCGCCGATCACGCCGCCGAGCGCGATCATGGACAGGTGGCGCGGCTTGAGGCCCGGGGCCAGCCGGCCCTCGGCGGCCGGCTCGGCCGGCCGCTCGCGGGTGGGCGTGGGGGTGAGGGTCGTCATCAGGCGTGGTCCAGATTCGTCGGATAGCGGAGCGAGTTGTCCACTATTCGGCATGGGTGGTGGACACGCCAAGGCCGGCCGCTGTGAGTTCGGAATCCGGACGGATCCCTCACCCAGCGTCACCGGATCGCCACGGGCGAGCGGCCCGCCAAGGGCATCCCAGCAGGCCGGACCCCACAAGAGGCCGCCCTGACGCTTTGTCGGGTACCGCGCCGTCCGGCCGCACCCGACCGCGTAGGTTCACGAGTGTTCACAAACGATCCGTCATGCCCGCCGAGCCGAACCGGAGCCCTCCCGATGGCCACCGCCACGCCGATCACCGGCACCCCCGTCCTCGCCGACCTGCTGCCCCGCGCCACCACCCGACTCGGCGCCCAGGCCCGCGAACTCGCCCTGGTGGCCGGCGGCGCCGCACTCACCGGCCTGGCCGCCCAGCTGTCGCTGCCCGTGCCGGGCTCGCCCGTCCCCGTCACCGGCCAGACCTTCGCCGCCCTGCTGGTCGGCACCGCCCTCGGCGCCCGCCGCGGCATCGCCTCGCTCGGCCTCTACCTGCTGGCCGGCCTCGCCGGACTCCCGTGGTTCGCCGACGGCACCTCCGGCTGGACGATGCCCAGCCTCGGCTACGTCCTCGGCTTCGTGCTCGCCGCCGGCCTCACCGGCGCGCTCGCCCGCCGCGGCGCCGACCGCAGCCCGCTGCGCACCGCCGGCGCCATGCTGCTCGGCAACCTGGCGATCTACGCGGTCGGCGTGCCCTACCTCGCCGCCGCCCTGCACCTCCCGCTCGCGCAGGCCGCCGACCTCGGCCTCTACCCCTATCTGGTGGGCGACGCGCTGAAGGTCCTGCTCGCCATGGGCGCCCTCCCGCTCGCCTGGAAGCTGGCCGGCCGCACCCGCTGACTCCCCGCCGCGCGCCTCCCGGGCCCCCTGCGGCCGCTCGGGAGGCGCGCGTGCCACACTCGTGCCATGCGCGTGTACCTGGGCTCCGACCATGCCGGATACGAACTGAAGAACCACCTCGTCGAGTGGCTGAAGGGCGCCGGCCATGAGCCGGTCGACTGCGGCCCGCACATCTACGACGCCGAGGACGACTACCCGCCGTTCTGCCTGCGCGCCGCCGAGCGCACCGCGGCGGACCCGGAGGCACTCGGCGTGGTGATCGGCGGCTCCGGCAACGGCGAGGCCATCGCCGCCAACAAGGTCAAGGGCGTCCGCGCCGCACTCGCCTGGAGCGAGCAGACCGCCGCCCTCGGCCGCGAGCACAACAACGCCAACGTCATCTCGGTCGGCGGCCGGATGCACACCGTCGACGAGGCCACCAAGTTCGTCGAGATCTTCCTCAACACCCCGTACAGCGGCGAGACGCGGCACACCCGCCGGATCGAGATGCTCAGCGAGTACGAGACCACCGGCGAGCTCCCGCCGATCCCGGCCCACCACCCGCAGGGCTGACCGACCGTTCGCCGCGCCGCCGCACGGGCCGTCAGGCCCGCTGCGGCGGCCCTCGTCAGAACCCGTGCGGCAGCCACGGCGCCACGTCCGAGGCGAACGCCCGGGAGGCCGGCGCCAGCTCCCCGGCCCGCAACTCCACCACCCGGCCCGCCGCCGCCAGCGCCGCCAGGGTCGTGCCGCCCAGGAAGACCGCGCCCAGATCGCGCACGTCCAGCGCCAGGCCCGCCGCGTCCTCGGTCCGCCGACAGGTCGCCGCCCCGCCCGGGCCCGCGCAGCGCAGCCGCCACCGGCCCGCGTTCCACGGACAGAACGCGTCCGCCACCTCCAGCACCACGTCGACCGGCGCCGCGTACCCGCGCAGCTCCAGCGCCGCACCCACCTCCACCGGCCGGACGTAGAGCGCGTCCGAGACCCGGGCGTCCAGCCGCCGCACGTCCGACACCAGGTGCAGCAGCGGGTCGTCCACCGGCCGGTCCCCGGCGTACACCGACTCCACCAGGTCCAGCTCCAGCAGGTAGCGCCACAGCCGCGCGTACACCCGAGGCGCGACCGCCTCCACGTCCCGCACCCGCGCCCGGCCCACCGGGCGGCCGTCCTCCGCCCAGCCGCCCTTCACCGCGTACCGCGCGTACCCGAGCAGCCGCCCGGTGCCCGGCTCCTCGGCGAGCACGCACTGCAGCGGCGACCAGCCCTCCCGGCCCGCCGCCTGCAGCCGGGGCAGCTGCTCCCAGCCCGGCCGCCGCTCCAGCATCCCCGGCCGCAGCGGCACCAGGCCCGCGTACAGCTCCTCACAGGCCGGCAGGGACTCCAGCGGATCGGCCAGCCGCAGCCGCACGCCCGCACCGTCCGCGTCGAGCGCGACCTCCCGGCAGGCGGCCGTCACCGCCAGCCGCCAGGTGCCGCGGCCGAAGCCGAACCGGCCGTAGATCCCGGCCTCCGACGCGGTCAGCACCGCCAGCGCCTCGCCGCGCCCGCGCACGTCCGCCAGCAGCCGCCGCATCAGCACCGTCAGCCCGCCCCGCCGACGGTGCGTCGGCAGCACCCCCACCATCGTCACCCCGGCGCAGGGCACCACCGCCCCGCCGGGCACGGCCATCCGGAAGCCGAACGAACCGCCGCCGCCCACCGGCAGCCCGTCCTCGCAGATCACGAACGAGCGGTCCACCTCGGTCAGCGCCTGCCACAGCTCCCGCTCCTCCGCGGGCTCCTCGGCACCGCCGAAGGCCACCTCCAGCCGGCGGTACCAGCCGTCCCACTCCTCGGCGGCCAGCGGACGGACGGTCAGATCGGGCAGGTCGTCGGCACTCATGCCCCACAGCTACCACCGCCCAAGCAGCCGCCGCGACCGACATTCCGGCCCGGCCCCGCGCACCCGTCCGGGCCCGTCCGCCCCCCGGCCGCCCCTACGGCGCACGGGCGCCTCCGCACGCCCCCGCACGGCCCACCGCGCCGCCCGTGCGGCCGCCAGGCCGAAACACGCCGGGTCGGGGCGCCGATCCGGCGCCCCGCGGACCCGGCCGTCGACGCCGACCCGCACCGGTGGATAAGGTCGGACCCCATGGCTGGCCGCACGCCGGGCAGAACGCCCCAGACGACTGCGACGGGCCCCACCGCGAGCGCGGCCGGGGAGCCCGCCGCCACCCGGCTGCGCACCAGGGCCCACCGGATCCGCCGCCGGCTGCGCCGTACCGGCGTCGACTACTTCCGCGGCGCTGCCCCCGACTGGCTCGCCTTCGCGCTCTTCCTCGCCGCCGTCCCCGTCCTGGTCGCCCTCAACGTCTGGATCCCGGCCTGGGTCCCGCCCACCGCCCTGGTCCTGCCGGTGCTGGCCGGCTCCCTGCTGCTGCGCCCGGCCACCCTGGTCCTGCTGTACGCGGCCGCCGCCGTCGGCCTGTCCACCGAGTCCCTGATCCACACCGGCGAACGCGTCGCCAGCGACAACCCGCAGGCCTACGTCTACGGCGTCACCCCCGGCGCCGCTCTGGTCGTCGGCGCGGTCGGCGTCGCCGGCCTGCTGCTCGCGCAGTTCCGCAGCCGGGTCGGTGTGCCCTGGCGCGGCGGCGGCACCATGCTGTTCGACCTCCGCGAACGGCTGCGCGTACAGAGCCAGGTGCCCAAGCTGCCCGAGGGCTGGTTCGCCGACATGGCGCTCCGCCCGGCCGGCGGCCAGTCCTTCTCCGGCGACTTCGTGGTCGCCGCCCGCACCGGCCCGGGCCGCCGGATGCTGGAGGTCGTCCTGGCGGACGTCTCCGGCAAGGGCATGGACGCCGGATCGCGCGCCCTGCTGCTCTCCGGCGCCTTCGGCGGCCTGCTCGGCTCGCTGCCCGCCCACGAGTTCCTGCCCGCGGCCAACGGCTACCTGCTGCGCCAGGACTGGGACGAGGGCTTCGCCACCGCCGCCCACCTGGTGCTCGACCTCGACACCGGCCAGTACGAGCTCCTCTCCGCCGGCCATCTGCCGGGCATGCAGCGCCTCGGCGGCAGCGGCCGCTGGGAGCTGCGGGAGTGCGCGGAGGGCCCGCTGCTCGGTATCTACGACGGCGCCAAGTTCGAGGGGGTGCGCGGTCGGCTCGACCGCGGGGACGTCCTGATGCTCTGCACCGACGGGATGGTCGAAGTCCCCGGCCGGGACCTCGCGGAGGGCATGGACCGGCTGATGGGGGAGGCCGACCGGCTGGTCGCGGCCGGTTTCCGCGGCTCGGCCGGGCGCCTCATCGAGAAGGTCGCCAAGGACGTCAACGACGACCGGGCCGTACTGCTGGTCTGGCGTCAATAGCGCTGCCGGCGCACGGTGTCAAGACCCTGGCGGTGATCTTCGGCCAATCCTCCGACCCCGCCGCCCAGTCGATCACGGGCCGCCGGCCCGGCCGGCCGCCGATCCCGGCCCCTGTGGACCGGCCCTGCCGACGCCCCGTCAACCTCGCTCCGCTATCGTCTCGGTCGGCGGAAATTCGTCTCACATGGCAGGATCTTCGCGTCGTGCACCCGGCAAGTCCTTTACGCAGTCGGCACGAACGACCACACTGAGTCCGGGAGGGCCGGTGACGCCGGGGGATTTGGGGGGCAGCGTGCGCGGCGGGAAGCATGCGGTACGGCGCGGCGGGGCATCTCCATGACGGCGGGATCGGCCGGTCAGTTTTCAGGGACGGTCGGCGCTGGCCGCAGGCCGGCTTCGACACGGGGTTCCGCCGTGAACTCCCGGCAGAGTTTGAGGAAGTGAGTTCGGGTGGCCTTCTCCGTCTCCGCGTTGTTCCTGTTCGGCGTGATCGTCGTGATCTTCATCCGCAACAAGCAGTTGAAGACCAGCCACGCGATCATCGCCGCCCTCTTCGGCTTCATGGTGAGCCAGTCCACGGCCGCGCGGCCGATCCAGGACTTCCTCAACCAGCTCGCGAAGACCATCTCGTCCGTGGCCAGCTGAACCACCGGGCCGCACCGCCCGTCCGCCGGGGCCGACCGGCTCAGGACGGGCGGCGGTCCGCGCGCGGCCGGCGCCAGCGGTCCAGCAGCCCGCGGCGCGGTGCCTGCACCGGTGCCGCCGGGACGTCCGGGCCCGCCCCCGCGGCGGCCGCCGGGTGCGCCACCGCCCCGGGCTCCGCCGCGTCGTCCGCCACCAGCAGGACGAACAACCGCGCCCAGCAGAGCCGTTCGCCGCGCGGCCAGGCCAGCGCGCGCAGCGCCGCGGACGCCCGCTCGGAGACCTCTCCGGCGACCCGCACCTCGGCCACGTCCGCGCCCAGGCGCCCGCCCAGGAACAGCTTCACGCCCGTCACCCCGGCCGCCCCCGGCCCGGCCAGCTCCGGCAGCAGGGCCTCGGCCAGCTCCGGCAGCACCTGGTGTCCGGCCAGCCAGTCCGCGAGCCGGTCGCTGCCGAAGCCGAACACCGCGGCCGGCCCCTGCACCGCCTGCCAGCCGGGCAGCAGCTCGGTCCGGTAGTGGTCGCCGTGCTCGCCGCGCCCGTCCTGGAGCTCCACGACCGCGGCCGCGGTGGTCGTCGCCCACATCCGGACGGCGCTCTCCAGCTGCTCCTCCTCGGTGCGGCCGAGGCCCGCGGTGCAGTCCCAGACCACCCGGCCGTCCGCCCGGCCGAGGTCGAGGACGTATCCGAGGTCGACGTGCCCGGACTGGCCGGCCTCGCCGGCGTGCTCCCGTACCGCCACCGCGGTCGTGCCCGGGCCCCGGACGACGCTGCCGTCGACCGTGAAGTCCCGGCCGAAGCGCGCCATCTCCCGGACCACACTGCGCTGGATGACATCCAGCCGCTCCTGCGGGCGCACCCCGTGGCTCCTCACCCGGCCGCCCGGCGGGGGCGGCTCGACAACGGTCGAACATCTGGACGCGGCGAGGCTATCGGCCGGGCAGGTGGCCGGGGAAACCGGGCGCCCGGCGGGCCGGGGGAGCCCTGCGGGGTACCCCGAAGCCGGTCGTCGAACCCCCGGGTGACCAGCGTCACCGGCCGGCCCATGATCCGTGCCCGCCCGCGACCGGCCGCGCACGGAAGGTGCCCGAACTCGGCAAAAAGCCATGATCCGGACACTTAGGGTCATTGGGTTGATTGCGCTCCGCGTACCCGTGCCGAGCGGAGAGTCACCCGCACCGTGATCGTCGCCGGGCGCCGCAGGCCCGGGGCTTGCCTCGAACGTGCCCGATCGGTTTTCCTCGAGTCCTGCCCGGCAATCGCCAGGGCGAGCCACCGGGCGGAACGCCGAGTCCTGCCGCCGTCCGGGGCCACGCACAATCTGTGCACGGCAGGAGCGGGGGACCCAAGGTAAGTGCCGCGCCCGGTAGTTCCGGGACGGCTTGGGGTGAAGTCGCGTCAGCGACCGGGCGAACTCCCCGCCCGAACCCGACAGCTCACCTCGCAGGCGTCGGAGAGGAACAACTCCATGTCCGTTCTGGGCACCCGTCTGTCCCGTCTCGCCGTCGCCACCGGTGTGGTCACCGCTGCCATCGCCATCCCGGCCACTGCTGCCAGCGCTCACACCACCCCCGCGCCTGCCGCCAAGGCCGCCGCGCCGGTCGCCGCTGCTCCGGCCGCCGCGCACTCCGAGGCTCCGGCCAAGGCCGCTGCCGCCACCTACAAGGTCGTCGGTGGCGACACCCTTTCCAAGATCGCCAACGCGCAGCACGTCGACGGCGGCTGGAAGAAGCTCTACCAGGACAACCGCCAGGTCATCGGCGGCAACCCGAACCTGATCTTCCCGGGCCAGCAGCTCTCCGTGGCCGGCCACGCCGCCGCGCAGGCCCCGGCCGCCGCCCCGGCCCCGGCCCAGAAGCCGGCCGAGGCCGCCAAGCCGGCCGCCGCGCCGAAGCCCGCCGCCGCGCCGAGCACCCCGAAGCCCGCCGCGACCACCCAGGCCGCGAAGCCCGCCGAGGCCGCCAAGCCGGCCGCCGCCGCCTCCGGTTACGTCGCCCCGGTCTCCGCGCCGCTGGGCACCCCGTACCACAAGGCCGGCTCCAACTGGTCCTCTGGCTACCACACCGGTGTCGACTTCGTCGTCTCCACCGGCACCTCGGTCCACGCCATCGCCTCCGGCACCGTCGTCGAGGCCGGCTGGGGCGGCGCCTACGGCAACAACGTCGTCATCAAGCACGCCGACGGCAAGTACTCGCAGTACGCCCACTTCTCGGCCCTCAAGGTCTCGGTCGGCCAGACCGTCTCCGCCGGCCAGGTCATCGGCCTCTCCGGTGCGACCGGCAACGTGACCGGCCCGCACCTGCACTTCGAGGTCCGCACCGGCCCGGCGTACGGCTCCGACATCGACCCGGTGGCCTACCTCGCCGCCCACGGCGTCCGCGTCTGACGCACCCGCGCCACCCGAAGGCCCGGCCGGACCAGCTCCGGCCGGGCCTCGGCCGTGCCCGGCAGCCCGGCAGCCGACCGGCGGTCACCGCCCGGCCCGGACCGCCGGCCTGACCCCCTCACGGCCGGACCGGGCATCAGGCCTCCCGCCTCTACCAACACGCCGCCGACCGGCCGAACGTTCCTGGTCGCGGCCCTGCTGCGGCCTACCGTCGCAGGCACGACACCCCCGTCGTCGCGGAAGGAACGTTCATGCACCGAGGCCTCAAGCGCACCGCCGTCCTGCTCGCCGTCGCCGGAGCCGCCTGCCTGCCGGCAGCGAGCGCCGCCGCGACGCCGCAGCAGCGGATCATCGTCATCGGCGACAACAACCAGGTCGCCGGCGACGACATCTTCAACGCCGGCCACGACAACACGGTCGGCTCGAACGACGGCGGCAGCTCCACCGCCCGCGGCTGGCTGGACATCGACGCCGTCGCCTCCGCGGTCACCCGCCACTACCTGGGCTGACCGGCCCGCACGACCCCGCCGGGGCGCGCGGCACCCGTGCCCGCCGTCCCGGGCGGCGGCGTCAGAACGGTGCCGGGCCGCTCCCGAGGATCGCCAGGCTGCGGTGGCCGGCCCGGTACTCGACGGCAGTGAAGCGGCCGCTCCCGTCCGCGGTCAGGATCCGCGGCGACCCGTGGTCGAACAGCTCGTAGAACGCGGGATCCGCCTCCCGGGCCGTGATCACACCGCTCCAGCCCACCGACCCCTCGGAGCGGGTCCGCACCAGGTCGGCCCGGACGCACAGCTCCTTCCCCGCATACCGAACGGTCGCCGGTCCGCTGTACCAGTCGACGACGTCCGCGGCGGCGACCCGGGTGCGGGAGGCGAAGTCGTGCGTGTCCCGGCACCTGCCCGCGGCGGGTACCTCCGCCGGGTCGGGCCGTGCCCGATCCCCCTCGGCCAGGCACGTCTCATGGACCAGCCGCAGCAGCACCGCATATGCGTGATAGGCGCGGACCGCGGCCAGGACGTCGGCGTCCGCCCCCTCGGCCAACCGGTCGATCCGCACCATGAGCTGGTCGAGATACGCCAGGACGTCCACGGGCGCGGGCCGGAAGACCCCCTTCTCCACAAAGTGGATCACCGTCGTCGTGTACTCGTCGGCCACCGCCAGATCACCGTGGATCTCCGCGAACCCCGCACGCCCGCCGCGCGGGAACGGCATCGCCCGCCACAGCGCGTACGCATCCATGAACTCGATCACTTCCCACCCCCGAGGGACGACACCGGCCTTTGCCCGGCGATCGCGACGGCCATGGTGCTGTGCAGGGGCCGTGAACGCCAGCAGATTGAGGGACCACTTCGGTGCCACGAAGGACGACTCCTGGTCCGGGGCAACCGTCCATTTCACGACCACGGACCTGGCTGCCCTCAAACCGGGCCGGGTCCCGTATTACGCCGGGTGCGACGAGCGGACCCGGACGGCCCGGCATGCCGTTGTTCCCCTCTCGGACTTCCGTTCCACGGCCTGCGCAGACCAGGAATGGACCACCCGGCCCGGCCGGAGAGAGCGCACTCGATCCCCCGTACGGTCAGTGGCCTTGTCCGGAGGGCCCGGCCGGGTACGACCGATCCGATCGGGCACGGCGCGGGCACGACGCCCCGAAGTCCCCCCGAAACGACGAAGGCCCCGGCTCCGCGATCATGTCGCTGAGCTGGGGCCTTCGCTGCGGAGCGGGCGACGGGAATCGAACCCGCGTGGCCAGTTTGGAAGACTGGGGCTCTACCATTGAGCTACGCCCGCGTACGTGTGTTGACGAAGGTCCGTCCGCACGTGGTCCCGCACGACCCGTGGGCCGTTGGGGACGGGGGTCAGCCTACCTGGTCGGGTCGGGCGAATGCACACCGCTTTCGGCCGCGGCGGCTCTCCTTATTCACCGGAGGGGGCCCGGACCGGCGTGTACTCTTCCTCTCGGCACTACGGGGTGTGGCGCAGTTTGGTAGCGCGTCCGCTTTGGGAGCGGAAGGCCGTCGGTTCGAATCCGGTCACCCCGACAGTTTCGGCAGGGTCTCGTCACACGGGCGGGGCCCTGTTGCTTTCGTGGTACCGGTAGGATGGGCCGCTGGTGGTGGTGCCTGCGGTGAACACCCAGGCAGACCGCCCGAGGGCGAGGAGTCACGCTCACCGTCCACCCCTAACGGGAGATGCAGCTCCAATCGCCCATCGCCCGTCCTGCCCGATCGGCCTCCCGGCCGGCGCCGGGCGGGGCAACCTGACCGCAAGCCCATAGGAGACCTAACCGTGAAGAGCGCCGTCGAGACTCTGAACCCGACCCGGGTTCGACTCACCGTCGAGGTGCCCTTCGAGGAGCTCAAGCCCAGCCTCGACGCGGCGTACAAGAAGATCAACCAGCAGGTCTCGGTCCCGGGCTTCCGCAAGGGCAAGATCCCGAACCGCGTCATCGACCAGCGCTTCGGCCGTGCCGCGGTGCTGGAGGAGGCCGTCAACGACGCCCTGCCGCGCTTCTACACGCAGGCCGTCGACGAGGGCAAGATCGACGTCCTCGGGCAGCCCGACATCACCGACATCGAGGGTGTCGAGCGCCTGGCCGACGGCGGTGACCTGAAGTTCACCGCCGAGGTCGACGTCCGCCCGGAGATCGCCCTGCCGGACTTCTCGGAGATCTCGGTCACCGTCGACGCCATCGAGGTGTCGGACGAGGACGTCGCCAAGTCGCTGGAGCAGCTCCGCGAGCGCTTCTCCTCCGTGAAGGACGTCGAGCGCGCCGCGGCCGCCGGCGACGTCGTGGTCGTCGACCTGGAGGCCAAGGTCGACGGTGAGGTGCCGGAGGACGGCACCGCCACCGGCGTGAGCTACGAGATCGGCTCCGGCCGCCTGCTGGACGGCATCGACGACGCCGTGATCGGCCTGTCCGCCGGCGAGTCCAAGACCTTCACCACCGAGCTCAAGGGTGGCACCCAGGCCGGCAAGGCGTCGGAGGTCACCGTCACCGTGACCGCCGTCCAGGAGAAGGAGCTCCCCGAGCTCGACGACGAGTTCGCCCAGCTGGCGAGCGAGTTCGACACCCTGGAGGAGCTGAAGGCCGACTCCACCAAGCGCCTGGAGCGCATGAAGGAGTTCGACCAGGCCACCCAGGCCCAGGAGAAGGTCCTCGACGAGCTGCTGAACCGGGTCGAGATGGAGTACCCGGAGAAGCTCCTCCAGGACGAGGTCGGCACCCGCAAGCACAACCTGGAGCACCACCAGCTGGAGCCCATGGGTCTGACCCTGGAGACCTACCTGGCCACCCAGGACAAGTCCGTCGAGGACTACGAGAAGGAGACCGAGGACCAGGCGAAGAAGGGCATCAAGACCCAGTTCGTCCTGGACGAGATCGTGGCGAAGCAGGAGCTGGGCGTGTCCCAGGAGGAGCTCACCGAGCACCTCATCCGCCGCGCCGCGGGCTCCGGCCTCACCCCGGACCAGTTCGCCCAGCAGATCGTCCAGGGCAACCAGGTTCCGCTGCTGGTCGGCGAGGTTGCCCGCGGCAAGGCCCTGGCGCTGGTCGTCGAGGCCGCCACGGTGACCGACAGCAACGGTGAGACCGTCTCCTTCGAGGACGACGAGGACGAGGCCGAGTCGGCCGAGGCCTCCGCCGCCGTCGAGACCGTCGAGGTCGCCGACGAGGACACCGAGGCCTGAGCCTCACCCGCCTGACCGGCCTGTGGCCCCGGCACCCCCCGCGGGGCGGGCCGCCGCCGCTGAACCCGGCGCCACCCCCGCGACCACCGA
>NZ_JBHWBW010000007.1:21341-24630 GCF_042735675.1 Kitasatospora sp. NPDC059571 | reverse complement strand
CGCGGCGGCCTCCCCAGCCCTGTCCCCCGCGCGCCACCGCGCGCTGTCCCCCCCCCCCGCCGCCCGGCGCGGGCCCCCCCCCCCCCCCGGCGGCCCGCCCCACAGCCGTATTCCGGCGCACACCCTGCGCTCACAGCGAACAGTTCTGCGTGGGGGATTCTGCGGCGCGGCCTGCGCGTTAGGGTCGGTGGACAGCGACTTACACGCAGATCGACTGAGCAGGTGGCTAAGTGACGTTCCCGCAGATGCAGATGGATGGCCTGACGGCGCCGCGCGCCGCCGCCGGTGACGTGCTCGGCGGCCTGGGCGACCAGGTCTACAACCGGCTGCTCAACGAGCGCATCATCTTCCTCGGCCAGCAGGTCGACGACGACATCGCCAACAAGATCACCGCCCAGCTCCTCCTCCTGGCCGCAGACCCGGAGAAGGACATCTTCCTGTACATCAACTCCCCGGGCGGCTCGATCACGGCCGGCATGGCGATCTACGACACCATGCAGTACATCAAGAACGACGTGGTGACCATCGCCATGGGCATGGCGGCCTCCATGGGCCAGTTCCTGCTCACCGCCGGCGCCAAGGGCAAGCGCTTCTCGCTGCCCAACGCCAACATCCTGATGCACCAGCCCTCCGCGGGCCTCGGCGGCTCCGCCTCGGACATCAGGATCCAGGCCGAGCAGCTGCTCCGCACCAAGAAGCGGATGTCCGAGCTGATCGCGCACCACAGCGGCCAGAGCTTCGAGCGGGTCACCGCGGACTCCGACCGCGACCGTTGGTTCACCCCGGAGGAGGCCAAGGCGTACGGCCTCATCGACGAGATCATGCACAGCGCCGCGGACGTCCCGGGCGGCGGCGGCACCGGCGGCGGCGGCGCTTCCTGAGCGCCCCGGCCAGCAGACTCCCAGACCGTACGCTTCGGAGGACCGAACACCCCATGAACCTTCCCTACACGCCGCGCGGCGAGTTCCAGGGCGCCCGTGCCGAGGGCCGCTACATCGTGCCGCGCTTCGTCGAGCGCACCTCCCAGGGCATCCGCGAGTACGACCCGTACGCCAAGCTGTTCGAGGAGCGCATCATCTTCCTCGGCTCGCAGGTGGACGACGTCTCGGCCAACGACATCATGGCGCAGCTGCTGTGCCTGGAGTCGATGGACCCGGACCGCGAGATCCAGATGTACATCAACTCGCCCGGCGGCTCGTTCACGGCCCTCACGGCCATCTACGACACGATGCAGTACGTGAAGCCGGACATCACCACCGTCTGCATGGGCCAGGCGGCCTCCGCCGCGGCCGTGCTGCTGGCGGCCGGCACCCCCGGCAAGCGGATGGCGCTGCCGAACGCCCGGATCCTGATCCACCAGCCGTACACCGAGACCGGCCGCGGCCAGGTGTCGGACCTGGAGATCCAAGCCAAGGAGATCTTCCGGATGCGCGAGCAGCTGGAGGAGATGCTGGCCAAGCACTCCAACAAGCCGGTCGAGACGGTCCGTGACGACATCGAGCGCGACAAGATCCTGACCGCCGAGGAGGCGCTGGAGTACGGCCTGATCGACCAGATCATCTCCACCCGCAAGTCGTCGCTGACCGACTGACGGGCAGGGCTCGGGGGCGGGGTCGTACGCGGGGCGCGCAGCGCCGTGACGTACGCCCCGCCCCGATCCGTTCCGGTCGACCGGCCGGACGGGCACAATGGACGTCGGGCTTCATGCCCGAGTGACGGCATCTGTTCGGTATCAATTCGCCCAGGGCGTAGGGCAGAGCTGCCGAAGTCGGCGGAAATACCGGCTCCGCAGAGTACCGTCGGATAGCGAGACCGACCGCCGACGGCGCAAACCGGTCCACAGCACCAGGCCCCGGACCCCTGCGGGGCCCCTGGCGAAGGGGAAGCACCTCGTGGCACGCATCGGAGACGGTGGCGACCTGCTCAAGTGCTCGTTCTGCGGCAAATCGCAGAAGCAGGTGAAGAAACTGATCGCCGGGCCTGGCGTGTACATCTGCGACGAGTGCATCGACCTCTGCAACGAGATCATCGAGGAGGAGCTCGCCGAGTCCTCGGAGGTCCGCTTCGAGGAGCTGCCGAAGCCCCGCGAGATCTACGAGTTCCTGGACCAGTACGTGGTCGGCCAGGACCTCGCCAAGAAGGCGCTGTCGGTCGCCGTCTACAACCACTACAAGCGCGTCCAGGCCGGCGAGAACGGCCGGGCCGGCAACGGCCGCGAGGACGCCATCGAGCTGGCGAAGTCCAACATCCTGCTGCTGGGCCCGACCGGCTCCGGCAAGACCCTGCTGGCGCAGACGCTGGCCCGGATGCTGAACGTGCCGTTCGCGATCGCCGACGCCACCGCCCTGACCGAGGCGGGCTACGTGGGCGAGGACGTCGAGAACATCCTGCTCAAGCTGATCCAGGCGGCCGACTACGACGTCAAGAAGGCCGAGACCGGGATCATCTACATCGACGAGATCGACAAGGTCGCCCGCAAGAGCGAGAACCCGTCGATCACCCGCGACGTCTCCGGCGAGGGCGTGCAGCAGGCGCTGCTGAAGATCCTGGAGGGCACCACCGCCTCGGTGCCGCCGCAGGGCGGGCGCAAGCACCCGCACCAGGAGTTCATCCAGATCGACACCACCAACGTGCTGTTCATCGTCGGCGGTGCGTTCGCGGGCCTGGAGCGGATCATCGAGGGCCGGGCCGGCGCCAAGGGCATCGGCTTCGGGGCCAACATCCGCTCCAAGCGCGAGCAGGACGCCTCGGACCACTTCCGCCAGGTGATGCCGGAAGACCTCGTGAAGTTCGGCATGATCCCCGAGTTCATCGGCCGGCTCCCCGTGATCACCAGCGTGCACAACCTGGACCGCGAGGCGCTGCTGCAGATCCTCACCGAGCCGAAGAACGCGCTGGTCAAGCAGTACCGCAAGCTCTTCGAGCTGGACGGCGTGGAGCTGGAGTTCACCCGTGACGCGCTGGAGGCCATCGCCGACCAGGCGATCCTGCGCGGTACCGGTGCCCGCGGTCTGCGCGCGATCATGGAGGAGGTGCTGATGTCCGTGATGTACGAGGTGCCCTCGCGTCAGGACGTCGCCCGGGTGGTCGTGACCGGGGACGTCGTCTCCAAGCACGCCATCCCGACCCTCGTGCCGCGCGACATGATCAAGCGCGAGCGCCGCGAGAAGAGCGCCTGACCGGCACCGTGACGCCGAGCGGGGGGGGGGGGGGCCCCCGGCGGGGGGGGGGGGGGGGGCGGCCCCGCGCGCCCCCGCGCCCGCCCCCGCCCGCGGGGGCCGCGCGCGGG
>NZ_JBHWBW010000007.1:16434-21331 GCF_042735675.1 Kitasatospora sp. NPDC059571 | reverse complement strand
CTCCCCCCACCGCGCCCGCTCCCCCCCCCCCCCGTGCGCCGCCCCGCCCCCCTGTCGTACCCCCGGGCCGGCCGCTACTTCGCGACCTCGGCGGCGGCGCGCAGTTCGAGGGCGGAGGCCGCGGCCTCGTCCAGGTTCACGTCCCCGGACCGCTCCGCCTCGCCGGTCAGCACCGCGACCAGCGTGGAGCCGTCCGCCCAGACGCACAGGCTGTCGTCCTCGGTCGGTGCGTGCATCACCTCGCAGGTCAGCCGGCCCCCGCGCGGACCGGGGGAGAAGTCCCGGCGGCCGCTGAAGGTGGTGCCCTGCGCGGTCGCGCCCTTCTCGAAGTTGGTGAGGAAGGCGTCGACCTGGGCGCGCGGCCCGATCACGGTGCCGTAGCCGCCGAACACCGCGACCACCTTCGTCCCGTCGGTGTAGACGGTGCTGACCGGGGTCGGCGACCAGGCGCCGCCGCTGTCCAGCGAGGAGTCCAGGCCCGCCTTGAGCTTGACCGCGAGCGGGTTGTCGTCCTCCCGGGGCAGGCCCTGGAACTGCGCGGGCAGGGAGATCTTGGCGGCGCCGATGCCCGTTCCCGATCCGGAGCCGCCGGTCGAGCCGCTCGTCGAGCCGGTGGTGCCCGCGCTCGTACCGGTGGTGCCGGTGCTCGTGCCGGTGCCGCCGCTCTTTGAGGCGGCGTCATAGGCGACGTACCCGAGCAGGCCGCCGCCGATCAGGATGGCGCCGGCCACGCAGCCGAGCACCACCCAGAGCGTGCGCCGGGACTGCTGGGGCGGCGGCGGCACGAAGCCCCCGCCCCAGGGCTGCTGCTGCGGCACCCCGTAGCCCGCGGCCGGGTAGGCCGGCGGCTGCTGCGGCGGGACCCCGGCGCCCCAGCCGGGCTGGGGCGCGCCGTACCCGGACTGCGCCGGCGGCTGAGGGGTGCCGTACGGCGGCCCGGGCGGGGGAGGGGCACCGTAGGGGTTCTGGTCGGTCACCGGCGTCCTTTCCGACTGCGCGAGGTGGGGGGAGCGGGCCGGAGGCGGCCCGCCTACTTCTTGACGATCATGGCGTCCCGGATCGAGCGCGCCTTCTCGGCGGCCTGGGAGGGCGTGAGCTTCCCGCCGAGCGAGAGGTTGTTGAAGACGACCTCGGCCGCGGTGGAGTGGTCCGTCCAGAAGCAGACGGTGCTGCCGCTGATGGTCTTGCCGCCGCTGCTGTTGCTGAACACGCCGCACTTGAGCTTGGCGCCGGAGCCGCCCGCCGACCCCGCGGGGTAGTCGGCCAGCGGGGTCGTCCAGTGGCCCTGCACGGTGGTGCTGCCGATCGTGGTGGGCTTGGTCGACAGCATCTCGAAGGTGGCCATCGCCGCCGACGGACTGGCGATGGTGCCGTAGCAGCCGAGGATCTGGATGATGTCGGTGGCCGACTTGCTGTAGCTGGTGATGACCCCGATCGGGTCGTGCTCGCAGACGCTCTTCTGATCGGCGCTCGGGCCCGGCGTGGCCGGCGCCGAGGTCGCCGTCTTCTGGGCGTAGCCGTCGAGCAGGGTGAGCGGAGTGTCGATCTTGTAGGCGGCGGCGGCCGTGCCGCCCCCTCCGGTGGTGCCGGTGCTGCCGCCGGTGGTGCCCGCGGTGGTGCTGCTGCCGCCGCCCTTGGTGCTGCCGCTGGACAGGCCCCAGACCGCGAGGCCGCCGCCGACCAGCACCACGGCACCGATCACCAGGCCGATCACCAGCCCGGTGTTGCCCTTGGGCCGCTGCGGCGGCGGGTAGCCGCCGGGCCCGCCGCCGTAGGGCGGCTGCGGGACGGGGGCCTGCGGGTAGGCCGGCTGCTGGGGCGCGCCGTACGGGGGCTGCGGTGCGCCGTACGGCGGGGCGGGCTGCGCCTGCGGGTAGCCGTACGCGGGCGGCTGGGGCTGCCCGCCGTACTGCGGCGGCTGCCCGTACGGCGGCTGCTGCGGTTGACCCTGCGGATACTGCTGACCCTGGCCGTACATCGACACTCTCCCCCGCCGCGGTCGCCCGCGGCCTACTCTTCGGCGTGCCCGCCGTCGGTACCCGTACGGTCTCCCGGCCGGGTATCCGGGCACGCTACCGCACACCTGTCCGCCCTCGTGCGGGTGGTCGCGGGGGGAAGTGGTTCGTAACGGCCCCCCTGTCTTCCGTAAACTGTGCGTCGTGACCGACACGACGAACCAGCGCCCCGAGAGCTCCTACCCCGGGGACGACGCAGCCACCCTCCCGACGACCTACGCCCCGGCCGAGGTAGAGGGCGAGCTGTACGAGCGCTGGGTGGAGCGCGGTTACTTCACCGCCGACGCCAAGAGCGACAAGCCGGCGTACACCATCGTCATCCCGCCGCCGAACGTGACCGGTGCACTGCACCTCGGCCACGCCTTCCAGCACACGCTGATGGACGCCCTGACCCGCCGCAAGCGGATGCTGGGCTTCGAGGCGCTCTGGCTGCCCGGCATGGACCACGCGGGCATCGCGACCCAGAACAAGGTCGAGCAGCAGCTCGCCGAGTCCGGCCTCTCCCGGCACGACCTGGGCCGCGAGGCCTTCGTCGAGAAGGTCTGGGAGTGGAAGGAGAACTACGGCGGCAAGATCCTCGGCCAGATGCGTCGCCTCGGCGACGGCGTGGACTGGTCGCGCGAGCGCTTCACCATGGACGAGGGCCTCTCGCAGGCCGTCCAGACCATCTTCAAGAAGCTGTTCGACGACGGCCTGATCTACCGTGCCGAGCGCATCATCAACTGGTGCCCGCGCTGCCTCACCGCGCTCTCCGACATCGAGGTCGAGCACGACGAGGTCCCCGGCGAGCTGGTCTCCATCCGCTACGGCGACGGCGACGACTCGATCGTGGTCGCCACCACCCGGGCCGAGACGATGCTCGGCGACACCGCGGTCGCCGTCCACCCCGAGGACGAGCGGTACCGGCACCTGATCGGCCGCACCATCAAGCTGCCGCTGACGGACCGTGAGATCCCGGTCGTCGCCGACGAGCACGTCGACCCGGAGTTCGGCACCGGCGCCGTCAAGGTGACGCCCGCCCACGACCCGAACGACTTCGCCATCGGCCAGCGGCACGGCCTGCCCAGCCTCACCGTCATGGACGAGCGCGGCCTCATCACCGTGCACGGCCCCTTCCTCGGCCTGGACCGCTTCGAGGCCCGCTCCGCCGTGGTCGGCGCACTGCGCTCCGAGGGGCGCATCGTCGCCGAGAAGCGCCCCTACATGCACGCCGTCGGCCACTGCTCGCGCTGCAAGACCGTGGTCGAGCCGCGCCTGTCGCTGCAGTGGTGGGTCAAGGTCGGCCCGCTGGCCAAGGAGGCCGCCGACGCGGTCCGCGACGGCCGGGTGCAGATCCACCCCAAGGAGCTGGAGAACCGCTACTTCAGCTGGGTCGACAACATGCACGACTGGTGCATCTCGCGCCAGCTGTGGTGGGGCCACCGCATCCCGGTCTGGTACGGCCCGGACGGCGAGGTCGTCTGCGTGGGCCCGGACGAGCAGCCGCCGGCCGGCGAGGGCTGGCACCAGGACCAGGACGTCCTGGACACCTGGTTCTCCAGCGGCCTGTGGCCGTTCTCCACGCTGGGCTGGCCCGAGCAGACCCCGGACCTCGAGAAGTTCTACCCGACCGACGTCCTGCTCACCGGACACGACATCATCTTCTTCTGGGTCGCCCGGATGATGATGTTCGGCCTGTACGCGATGGACGGCACGCCGCCGTTCCACACCATCGCGCTGACCGGCCTGGTCCGCGACGAGCGCGGCAAGAAGATGTCGAAGTCCTTCGGCAACGTCGTCGACCCGCTGGACTGGATGGACGCCTACGGCGCCGACGCCGTCCGCTTCACCCTGGCCAGCGGCGCCAACCCCGGCGCCGACGTGCCGGTCGGAGAGGACTGGGTCAAGGGCTCGCGGAACTTCTGCAACAAGATCTGGAACGCCACCCGGTTCGCGCTGATGAACGGCGCCACCGTGGCGGGCGAGCTGCCCGCCGCCGAGCAGCTCACCGCCGCCGACCGGTGGATCCTCTCGCGCCTCAACGCGGTGGTCGCCGAGGTCGACGCGTACTACGAGGACTACCAGTTCGCCAAGCTGGCCGACGCCCTGTTCCACTTCGCCTGGGACGAGGTCTTCGACTGGTACGTCGAGCTCTCCAAGACCACCCTGGCCAAGGGCGGTGCGCAGGCCGACGCCTCGCGCCGGGTGCTCGGCGAGGTCCTGGACGTCACGCTGCGGCTGCTGCACCCGATCGTCCCCTTCGTCACCGAGGCGCTGTGGACGACGCTCACCGGCGCCGAGTCGGTGGTCGTCGCCGCCTGGCCGAAGGACAGCGGCTTCCGCGACGCCGACGCCGAGGCGGAGATCGCCGTCCTGCAGCAGGTGGTCACCGAGGTCCGCCGGTTCCGCTCGGACCAGGGCCTGAAGCCGAGCCAGCGGGTCCCGGCCCAGCTGGAGCTGGCGGGCACCGCGCTGGTGCCGCACGAGGACGCGATCCGCTCGCTGCTGCGCCTGACCGAGCCGGAGGCCGGCTTCGCGGCCACCGCCTCGCTGCCTGTCGCCGGCGCCACGGTCGCCCTGGACCTCTCGGGCACCATCGACGTCGCGGCGGAGCGCAAGCGCCTCCAGAAGGACCTCGCGGTCGCCGACAAGGAGAAGGCGCAGACCGCCGCGAAGCTCGGCAACGAGGCCTTCCTGGCGAAGGCCCCGGACGAGGTGGTCGCGAAGATCCGCGGCCGCCAGGAGGCCGCGGAGGCCGACATCGCCCGGATCACCGCCCAGTTGGCCTCGCTGCCGCAGGGCTGACCCGCAGCGCCGCGCCGGGCGGGGGGGGGGGGCGCCGGGGGGGGGGGGGCGCCGCCGCCGGCGGCGGGCGGGGGGGGCGCAGGGGGGGGGGTGGGTGT
>NZ_JBHWBW010000007.1:0-16424 GCF_042735675.1 Kitasatospora sp. NPDC059571 | reverse complement strand
CGCGCCCCGCCGCGCCCCCCCCCCCCCTCACCCCCCCCTGGGGCCCGGCGCGCCCCGGGGCCCCCCCCCCGCCCCCGCGGGGCGGCCCCCCCCCGGGGGGGGGGGCGCCCCCTCCGCCGTTTCCGGGCGTCGCGGTGCAGATGCTTTTCGGTCGATCGTGTGCGGTTCTTGATAGTCCGTCCGAAGGTTTCTTCATCGTGTGCACCGAACGCCCGGTTCGTGAATCGCTGTGACCGAAGTCCCGCGAATTTTGTCTCCGTTTCTGTACGGTGTGCAGAAGTCCCCCTGCGGGTGGTGTGACTGACGGGAGAGCACGTCATGGTGGCGACCAGGGAGTTGGCCGACGAACTGCCGATGCGGGAGGTCGAGGCGGCCAAGGCCCGGGCGGCGGCGCTGCTGCTGGCATTCCGGCACGGGAACCAACTGTCCTTCGACGCGCAGCTGGAGCGCATTCTCGACGAGCACGCCGAACGCGAGGTCACCACCCTGCTGGTGTGGATCGCCGCCGAGGCGGTCCGCAAGGCCTACACCCCGGATGCCGGGGACCGGGTGCTGCGGGCGCTGGCCCGCCGGGCCCCCGCCGACACCACCGGGGTGCTGCTCGACGAGGACGGCGCCTGCCCGGCCCGGCTGATCGAGGCCGTCCACGACGGCGACGTCGGCGCGGTGCGCGCGCTGGTGGCTGCCACCCCCGACACCACCTACCTGGTGGGCGGCCTGCTCCAGGCGGTCGCGATGATGCTGCCGCTGCTCCCGGACGGCGAGTGCGCCGAGATCACCGCCGAGCTGCGGCGCCGGCACGGCGGCCGCGGCGCCCAGGTGCCCGAGGCCCGCCGCCGCTGAGTCCGTTCGAACACGGGCGAGTTGTGGCATGCACGCTACTAGGCAGAGTGTCAGCAAGGGTCCTACCGTCGAAAGCCCCAGCACCGCTTCCCGCTGCCCGACGGAGGAGCCTGCATGCCACGACGCCCCCGCACGCCCCGATTTGCGGCCGCCGCCCTCGCCGCGGCACTGATCGCCGTCTTCGCCCCCACCGCCGCCCCCGCGTGGGCCGCCGCCGCCCCCGCCGACTACTGCGCCGGCCGGTGCCTGGACGTCCTGCCGCCCGGTGAGAACGGCAACGCGACCCTCGCCGAGATCCTGCTGAACCGGGTCTTCGGCAGCCGCCCGGCCCACACCGACGACCAGCTCGGCCCGTACGCGGCACTCGCCGGAGGCTACGGCGGCCTCACCGACGGGCAGCTGCGGAACTTTTTCAACGACGCGTCCTTCGGTGTCCCGGCCGACCAGGTCGCCTCCACCGCCCGCCCGCGCGCCGACGTCGCCATCGTCCGCGACAAGGCCACCGGCGTCCCGCACATCACCGGAACCACCCGCTACGGCACCGAGTTCGGCGCCGGCTACGCCGCCGCCCAGGACAGACTCTGGGTGATGGACCTCTTCCGGCACGTCGGCCGCGGCCAGCTCTCCGGCTTCGCCGGCGGCGCCGCCGCCAACCGCCAACTGGAGCAGAGCTTCTGGCAGGCGGCGCCGTACACCGAGGACGAACTCCAGCGGCAGATCGACGCCATCGCCGACCAGGGCGACCGCGCCCGGCAGGCCCTCACCGACGCCGGCGCCTACCTCGACGGCATCAACCAGTACATCCGCGAGGCGTACGGCGGCCGCTACTTCCCCGGCGAGTACGACCTGACCGGCCACATCGACGCGATCACCAACGCCGGGAGCATCGAGCCGTTCAAGCTCACCGACCTGGTCGCGCTCGCCGCCGTGGTCGGCGCCCTGTTCGGCTCCGGCGGCGGCGGCGAACTCGCCTCCGCCCAGGTCAAACTGGCCGCCGAGGCCCGCTACGGCAAGGACGCCGGCGACCGGGTCTGGGCGTCGCTGCGCGAGGCCGACGACCCCGAGGCGGTGCAGACCCTGCACGCCGGGCAGCGCTTCCCGTACGCCCTGCCGCCGAACGACCCGCAGGGCACCGCGATGCCGGACCCGGGCTCCGTCGTCCCCGAGCGGATGGTCTACGACGCCACCGGCTCCGCCCAGCAGAGCGCCACCAAGGCCGCCGGCCTGCTGCCGGGCAACCTGCTCACCGCCAAGCACGGCATGTCCAACGCCCTGCTGGTCTCCGGCTCCCGCACCGACGACGGCCACCCGGTCGCCGTGTTCGGGCCGCAGACCGGCTACTTCGCACCACAGCTGCTCATGCTGGAGGAGCTCCAGGGCCCCGGCATCAGCGCCCGCGGCGCCGCCTTCGCCGGCCTCAGCTTCTACGTCCAGCTCGGCCGCGGCCAGGACTACGCCTGGAGCGCCACCTCGGCCGGCCAGGACATCACCGACACCTACGCGGTGCCGCTGTGCACCACCGACGGCAGCGCCGTCACCCTGGCCGCCGACCACTACCTGAGCCGCGGTGCCTGCGTGCCGCTGGAGCGCCTCGAACGCAAGGACTCCTGGAAGCCCACCACCGCCGACTCCACCGCGGCCGGCTCCTACACCCTGGTGATGTACCGCACCGACTACGGGCTGGTCACCGCCCGCGGCACGGTCGGCGGGAAGCCGGTCGCGTTCACCTCGCTGCGCTCCACCTACCGGCACGAGGCCGACTCGATCATCGGCTTCCAGATGCTCAACGACCCCGGCGCGGTGCACGACCCGGCGAGCTTCCAGCAGGCCGCGCAGAACATCAACTACACCTTCAACTGGTTCTACGCGGACTCCGCGCACATCGCCTACTACAACTCCGGCAACAACCCGGTGCGCGCCCCCGGGGTCGACCCGGGCCTGCCCGTCCTCGCGCAACCCGCCTACGAGTGGCGCGACTTCGACCCCGCCGCGAACACCGCCCGGTACACCCCGGCGGCCGAGCACCCGCAGTCGGTCGACCAGGACTACTACATCTCCTGGAACAACAAGCAGGCCTCCGGCTACGCCGCGGCCGGCTTCGGCAACGGCTCGGTGCACCGCGGCAACCTGCTCGACGACCGGGTACGGGCCCTGCTGGCCGGCGGCGGGAAGGTCAGCCGGGTCTCGCTCACCCAGGCCATGGAGGGCGCGGCCCTGGCCGACCTGCGGGCCGAGGACGTGCTGCCCGAACTGCTCCGGGTGATCCGCAGCGCCCCGGTCACCGACCCGGCGCTGAACACCGCCGTGCAGAAGCTGGAGAACTGGCGGGCGGCCGGCTCGCTGCGCCGCGAGACCTCGCCCGGCAGCCACACCTACGCCGACGCGGACGCCATCCGCACCCTGGACGCCTGGTGGCCGCTGCTCGCCGACGCGGTCTTCCGGCCCGGCCTCGGCGACGGCCTGTACGGCGCGCTCACCGGCGCGCTGCAGATCAACGAGTCGCCGTCCGGCGGGCAGACCGGCGCCACCAGCGGCTCGGTCAGCGCCAACGAGTCGATCCCGCACAAGGGTTCGGCGTTCCAGTACGGCTGGTGGAGCTACCTGGACAAGGACCTGCGCGGCGTCCTCGGCGACCCGGTGGCCGGCCCGCTGGCCCGGCCGTACTGCGGCGGCGGCGACCTCGCGGCGTGCCGCACCGCCCTGCTCGACAGCCTGAAGAAGGCCGCCGCGCAGAGCGCCGCCCAGGTCTACCCGGCGGACGCCGACTGCTCGGCCGGCGACCAGTGGTGTGCCGACACGATCATCCAGCGCCCGCTGGGCGGCGTGACCGACGCGAAGACGACCTGGCAGAACCGGCCGACCTACCAGCAGGTGGTGCAGTTCCCGGCGCACCGCTGAGCGCGCGCGACCGGCGCGGGCGCCCGGACGGGTGCCTGCGCCGGGAGCGGCCCGGCCGCTCCGTAGACTGTGGGGGTGAGCGACAAGGCCGAGCAGAACCCGTACACCTCCCGCCCCGCCGACGAGGCGGCCACCGGCCCCGAGGCCGAGCTGCGCGCGGTCGAGACCGAGCTCTCCGGCCGCTGGCCGGAGAACAAGCTGGAGCCCTCGCTCGACCGGATCAACGCGCTGATGGACATCCTCGGCCAGCCCCAGCGCTCCTACCCGTCGATCCACATCACCGGCACCAACGGCAAGACCTCCACCGCCCGGATGGTCGAGCAGCTGCTCGGCGCGTTCGAACTGCGCACCGGCCGCTACACCAGCCCGCACGTGGAGTCCGTCACCGAGCGGATCAGCCTGGACGGCGCCCCGATCAGCACCGAGAAGTTCGTCGAGACCTACCGCGACATCGAGCCGTACGTGCGGATGGTCGACGAGGGCCAGCCGATCGCGATGTCCTTCTTCGAGGTGCTGACCGGCATGGCGTACGCCGCCTTCGCCGACGCGCCGGTGGACGTCGCGGTGGTCGAGGTCGGCATGGGCGGCTCCTGGGACGCCACCAACGTCATCGACGCGGCGGTCGCGGTGATCACCCCGATCGGCCTGGACCACACCGACAAGCTCGGTGACACGCCCGGCGCGATCGCGGTCGAGAAGTCCGGGATCATCAAGCCCGGCGCGCTCGCCGTGGTCGCCCAGCAGCCGCTGGACGCCGCGCAGACCATCCTCGCGCACGCCGTCGAGGTGGACGCGACGGTGGCCCGCGAGGGCATGGAGTTCGGCGTGATCCGCCGCGAGGTCGCGGTCGGCGGGCAGCTGGTCACCCTGCGCGGGCTCGGCGGCGCCGAGTACGAGGACGTCTTCATCCCGCTGCACGGCGCACACCAGGCGCACAACGCGTCGCTCGCGCTGGCCGCGGTCGAGGCGTTCTTCGGCGTCGGCGCCACCGGCGGCGGCCAGCTGGACGTGGACAAGGTGCGCTCCGCGTTCTCCGGGGTCAGCTCCCCGGGCCGGATGGAGGTCGTCCGGCGCAGCCCCACCGTCATCCTGGACGCCGCGCACAACCCGCACGGCGCGCAGGCCACGGTCGCCGCGATCGGCGAGGCCTTCGGCTTCACCAAGCTGGTCGGCGTCATCGCCACCAGCGGGGACAAGGACGTCGCCGGCCTGCTGGAGGTCTTCGAGCCGGTGCTCGCCGAGGTGGTGATCACCCAGAACTCCACCCACCGCGCGATGCCGGTCGACGAGCTGGCCGCGCTCGCGGTGGACATCTTCGGTGAGGATCGTGTGCAGGTCGAGCCGCGGCTCGACGACGCGATCGACGCCGCCGTCACGCTCGCCGAGGAGGAGGACCTCGGCGGCGCCGGCGTCCTGGTCACCGGCTCGGTCATCACGGTGGGCGAGGCGCGCCTGCTGTTCGGAAGGAAGTAGTACCCCGATGCGGACCCTGTGCTCCTCGACCCTGATCGGCGAGGCCCTGCTGATCATGTTCGCCGGCCTCGTCGCGATGCGGCTGTCCGACGTGCCGGCCGGCACGATCTGGGCGGTCAGCGGCGTCGCGATGCTGCTGTGCGTGCTGCTCTGCGGCATGCTCGGCCGCCCCGGTGCGGTCGCCGTCGGCTGGGCGCTGCAGATCGGCCTGATCGCCAGCGGCCTGGTGCTGCCGACCATGTACGGCCTGGGCGCGGTGTTCGCCGCCCTGTGGTGGTGCTCGGTGCACTACGGCCGCCGGATCGACGAGATCAAGGCCGCCCGGGCCGCCGCGGCCGCTGCGTAGCGCTCATCCGGCTCCGGCCGCATCCGCGCTGCTCACGCAAGGTAGTGTCTGACGTGGTCGCCCACACCACGCAGACCCCGATCCCCTGGAGCCGTACCGTGACCCAGCGCACCCTCGTCCTGCTCAAGCCCGACGCCGTCGCGCGCGGCCTGGCCGGCGAGATCATCAGCCGCATCGAGCGCAAGGCGAACTGGCGGCTCGCCGCCGTCGAGCTGCGCACCTTCGACCGGGCCACGCTGGAGCACCACTACGCGGAGCACGTCGGCCGCCCGTTCTACGAGCCGCTGCTGGAGTTCATGACCTCCGGCCCGTCGATCGCCCTGATCGTCGAGGGCGAGAACGTCGTCCCCGGCATCCGCGCGCTGGCCGGCGCCACCGACCCGCTGCAGGCCGGGCCCGGCACGATCCGCGGCGACTTCGCCACCATCACCCGGGAGAACCTGATCCACGCCTCCGACTCCGCGGAGTCCGCCGAGCGCGAGATCAAGATCTTCTTCCCGGCGCACGCCTGACCGTCCGGGGACGACCCGACGACCCTCCGTGGACGCAGGGCCCGCGGCTGCCAAGCCGTGGGCCCGTCCAGGTGAATCTCACCTTTTCATCGTCAAATACGGAACCCTGAGTCCCGACACGGCGTCCCAATCCCGGGAAGAACACGCCGCCCGCCGGAGAATGGCCAGCATGCCGTACCACGCGGTCCGCCCCGGACAGGCCTGGCTACGATGGACGCAACTCATGGGCGAGGTACGGCTGCTCAGCTGATGTCAGCCCTGTCGTGGGCGCGCGCGACCGGCCCACTCCCCGCAATGGACACCGAGCTCGGGAAGGCACTGCACACCCCATGGCCAACAATCTGTCGTTCATCGGCCGTGACCTTGCTATCGACCTCGGCACTGCCAACACGCTGGTGTACGTCAGGGGCAAGGGGATCGTCCTCAACGAGCCGTCCGTCGTGGCGGTGAACACCAACACCGGCGGCATCCTCGCGGTGGGCGCCGAGGCCAAGAAGATGATCGGGCGCACGCCCGGCAACATCGTGGCCATCCGCCCGCTCAAGGACGGCGTCATCGCCGACTTCGAGATCACCGAGCGAATGCTCCGGTACTTCATCCTCAAGATCCACCGGCGCCGCTACCTGGCCCGCCCCCGGGTCGTGGTCTGCGTGCCCTCCGGCATCACCGGGGTCGAGCGCCGCGCCGTGATCGAGGCCAGCGCCCAGGCGGGCGCACGCCAGGTCCACATCATCGAGGAGCCGATGGCCGCCGCGATCGGCGCCGGCCTGCCCGTCCACGAGGCCACCGGCAACATGGTGGTCGACATCGGCGGCGGCACCACCGAGGTCGCGGTCATCTCGCTCGGCGGCATCGTCACCGCGCAGTCCCTGCGGGTCGCCGGCGACGAGCTGGACAACGCCATCGTCCAGCACATCAAGAAGGAGTACAGCCTCCTCCTCGGCGAGCGCAGCGCCGAGCAGATCAAGATGTCCATCGGCTCCGCGTTCGCCCTGGAGGGCGAGAAGGACGAGCACGCCGAGATCCGCGGGCGCGACCTCGTCAGCGGCCTGCCGAAGACCGTGGTCATCTCCGCCGCCGAGGTCCGCGAGGCCATCGACGAGCCGGTGAACTCCATCATCGACGCCGTCAAGACCACCCTCGACCAGTGCCCGCCGGAGCTCGCCGGCGACGTCATGGACCGCGGCATCGTGCTCACCGGCGGCGGCGCCCTGCTGCGCGGCCTCGACGAGCGGCTGCGCCGGGAGACCGGCATGCCGATCCACATCGCCGAGAACCCGCTGGACTCCGTCGCACTCGGCTCCGGCAAGTGCGTCGAGGAGTTCGAGGCGCTCCAGCAGGTGCTGGACGCCCAGCCCCGGCGCTGACGCCGCGGCCCGCACCACCAACTGAACAACCGGTACCAGGGAACGAAGGGGCGCTCCAGCACCGTGAGGGACACACGTGAGAGCCGGCTACTGCTCATCCTGCTGGTCGCGGTCGCCTTCGCCCTGATCACCGTCGACATCAAGGGCGGCGAGGACTCGCCGCTGGTCGGGGCCCGCCGGGCGGCGGCGCACCTGCTCGGCCCCGTCGAGAGCGGCACCGCCGACCTGGTCAACCCGGTCGCCGGCACCATCCGGGCCGTCCGGGACGCCTCCACCCACCAGCAGCGGCTCGACCAGATCACCCGGGAGAACACCGAGCTGCGCCAGCGGCTCGCCTCCTCCGACACCGCCGGCGGGCGCACCAAGCAGCTCGACGACCTGCTGCGCACCGCCGGCTCGGGCGGATACACCATCAAGGCCGCCCAGGTGATCGCGATCGGCGCCGCCCAGGGCTTCTCCTGGACCATCACCATCGACGCCGGCAGCGACGACGGCCTGACCCGCGACATGACCGTCATCAACGGCCAGGGGCTGGTCGGCCGGATCACCACGGTCGCCCCGACCACTGCCACCGTGCTGCTCGCCTCGGACCCCGGCTTCACCGCCGGCGTCCGCCTGGAGGGCAGCGACGAGATCGGCTTCGCGGCCGGCCAGGGCACCAGCCCGATGCGGGTCGAACTGCTGAACGGCAAGGCGCAGGTCAAGAACGGCGACCGGGTCGTCAGCTTCGGCTCGCACAGCGGCCGGCCGTTCGTCCCCGGCGTCCCGGTCGGCAAGGTCGTCGAGGTCCAGGCCACGCCCGGCCAGCTCACCAAGACCGTGCTGGTCGAGCCGTACGTGCAGTTCACCCGGCTCGACCTGATCGGCGTCGTGGTGGTGCCGCCGCGCGCCGACCCGCGCGACTCGGTGCTGCCGCCCAAGCCCGCCGCCCCGGCGAGCGCCCCGGCCGCCCAGCCGCAGCTGCCCGCCAGCCCGTCCGCCACCACCGCCGGGGGGAACTGACCGTGCGTGTGACCCGCATCCTGCTCTCCGCCGTCCTGCTGCTGCTCGCCCTGGTCGTCCAGGTCAGCGTGCTCGGCCGGCTCCAGCTCCCCGGGGCCACCCCGGACCTCATGCTCCTGGTCGTGCTCGGCCTGGCCCTGGTCTACGGCCCCGCCGGCGGCTGCCTGGTCGGCTTCGCGGCCGGCCTGCTGGCCGACGTCGCACCGCCGTCCGACCACGCCATCGGCCGCTACGCCCTGGTGCTCTGCCTGATGGGCTACGCCGCCGGACTGCTCCGCCCGAACGCCGGCCGCCAGCGCTCCGCGCTCAGCGCGCTGACGGTCGTGGCGAGCGCCGCCGTCCTCTCCACGCTGCTCTACGCCTCCGTCGGCGCCCTGGTCGGCGACACGGCGGCCCGTCACGTCGGCCTGGCCGGCCTGGTCTTCAGCGCCCTGCTCTACGACGTGCTGCTCGCCCCGTTCGTGGTGCCCGCCGTGATGCTGCTGGCCCGCCGGTTCGACGGGGGAACCGCCGAGGCGGAGACCGACGACCCGGGCGGCTCCGGCCTGGGCAGCCTGGCCCGGTACAAGACCACCCGGGAGGCTTCGCCGGTGCCGACCTACAAGAAGAAGCGCACGCTCGGCCTCGCCCGCCGCCCGTGAGCCTCCCGACAGCCCAGACCCTCCCGGAGGGGGACGTTCGTTGAGCAACATCCCGGAGACCGGCCGGACCCGCCGTCTGACGATCCGCCTGGTGGTCCTGCAGATCCTGGTGCTCTCCCTGCTCGCCACGCTCGGCGGGCGGCTCTGGTACCTGCAGATCCGCACCGGCAGCCAGTACGCGGCCAAGGCCCAGGGCAACCACATCCGGGAGGTCGTCGAGCCCGCCGTGCGCGGCGAGATCCTCGACGCCGACGGCCGGGTGATGGTCGGCAACCAGACCAAACTGGTGGTCTCGGTCAGCCGCACCTCCCTGCTCCAGCAGAAGGACAAGGGCAAGGCGGTGCTCACCCGGCTGGCCGACGTCCTCGGGATGCCCGCCAAGGACGTCCAGGACAAGGTCCGGCTCTGCGACGCCAAGACCCCCAAGCCCTGCTGGAACGGTTCTCCCTACCAGCCGATCCCGGTGACCCAGCAGGCCACCACCCAGCAGGCGATGCAGATAATGGAGCGCCGCGAGGACTTCCCCGGCGTCACCGCCCAGCCGACCGCCGTCCGCAGCTACACCGGGGTCGAGGGCGCCAGCGCCGCCCAGGTGCTCGGCTACCTCTCGCCCGTGACGGACGAGGAGGTCACCAAGACCGCCGACAAGACCGGCCGCGAGCGCCGGCTGCCCTCCGACCAGATCGGCCGGGCCGGCCTGGAGTCCGTCTACGACGACGACCTGCGCGGCACCACCGGCGTCGACAAGCTGGAGGTCGACAACCTCGGCAAGGTCATCGGCAGCGCCGGCACCGTGCCCGCCCAGCCCGGCAACAACCTGGTGACCAGCATCGACGCCCGGGTCCAGAAGACCGTCGAGGACCAGCTCCAGCAGGCGATGACCGACGCCCGCAAGGTCTACGACAACGAGACCCACAAGAACTACGAGGCCGACTCCGGCGCCGCCGTCGTCATGGACGTCCACACCGGCCGGATCATCGCGATGGCCAGCGCCCCGACCTTCGACCCCAACCTGTGGGTCGGCGGCATCTCGGCCAAGGACTACGCGGCCCTGAACGACAAGTCGTCCAACTACCCGCTGATCAACCGCGCCATCCAGGGCCTGTCCGCCCCCGGCTCCACCTTCAAGGTGATCTCCACGACCGCGGCCGTCCAGGCCGGCTACTCGCTCGACGGCCACTACCCGTGCCCGCCGAGCATGACCATCGGCGGCCGCGTCTTCAAGAACTTCGAGGGCGAGAGCTTCGGCGACATCTCGCTGGAGAAGGCCCTGGAGATCTCCTGCGACACCGTCTTCTACGGCCTGGCCTACGACCAGTGGCAGAAGGACGGCGGCATCAAGCCGAAGAATCCCGCCGACTGGTTCACCAAGACCGCCCACGAGTACGGCCTCGGCGCCAAGACCGGCGTCGACCTGCCGGGCGAGGTCGCCGGCCGGGTGCCCGACCGCCAGTGGAAGCAGTCCTTCTTCGACGCCAACAAGGACTCCTGGTGCGCCCAGGCGGCCAAGGGCGGCCACGAGTACGCCGACGAGATCGCCCGCGAGAACTGCGTCGACGGCAACGTGATGCGCGCCGGTGACGCGGTCAACTTCGCGATCGGCCAGGGCGACACGCTCGTCACCCCGCTCCAGATGGCCCGGATCTACTCGGCGCTCTCCAACGGCGGCACCCTCTACCGGCCCTCCATCGGCAAGGCGATCATGAGCCCGGACGGCAAGCTCGTCCGCGACATCGCCCCCCACGTCGACGGCAAGATCCCCGCCCAGGGCAAGCTGCTGGACTACATCGACCAGGCCACCGCGGGCGTCGTCACCAGCGGCACCGCCGCCTGGAAGTTCGTCGGCGCGGGCTGGCCCCAGGGCAAGATCGAACTGCACGCCAAGACCGGTACCGCGGAGGTCGCCGGCAAGCAGACCACGTCCTGGCTGACCACCTACAGTGCCGACTACGCGGTCGTGATGACGATAAGCCAAGGCGGCACCGGCTCCGGCGGCTCCGGCGACTCCGTCCGCCGGATCTACCAGGCGCTGTACGGCGTCGACGACAAGGGCGGCGTCGACAACTCCAAGGCCCTGCTGCCCAAGCCGCAGGCCCAGCTGCCCAAGTTCAACCCCGACGGCACGGCCATCATCAAGCAGGCCGACTACCCCGGCGGCCAGGCCTACCCGACCGGCGCCGAGTTCCTCGACCCGACCCCGGCCACCGGCACCGCCGACCCGGCCCCGCTCGACCTCCTCGCCGTCGAACCCACCCGCGCCACCGGAAGGAGCCGGGCATGACCTCGTACGGCTCGTACCGCACCGTCCGGCTCGCCCCGCAGCGCGGCGGGATGTCCAAGGTCCTCGCCAAGGACGCCCCGCTGCGCCGGATGGACTGGATCATGGTCCTGGCGGCGCTCGCACTCTCCTTCGGCAGCTCCCTGCTGGTCTGGTCGGCCACCCGCGGCCGGGACGCCCTCACCCACGGCGACCCGCAGTACTTCCTCTACCGGCACCTCACCAACGCCCTGGTCGGCATCGCGCTCTGCGCGGTGACGGTCGCCATAGGGACCCGCCGGCTGCGCACCGCAGTGCCGTTCTTCTACGTCGCCGTCCTGCTGCTGCTCGCCGCCACGCTCAGCCCGCTCGGCTCCACCATCAACGGCGCGCACTCCTGGATCCAGTTCGGCGGCGGCTTCTCGCTGCAGCCCGCCGAGTTCGCCAAGCTCGCGATCGTCGTGATGATGGCCGTCGTGCTCTCCGCCCAGGTGGACGCCGGCGAACGGGAGTTCCCGGCCACCCGCAGCGTCCTCCAGGCGCTGGCGCTCGCCGCGCTGCCGATGGGCGTCATCATGCTGATGCCCGACCTCGGCTCGGTGATGGTGATGGCCGTCGTCATCATGGGCATCCTGCTGGCCTCCGGCGCGGCCAACCGATGGGTGTTCGGCCTGCTCGCGGCCGGCGGCGCCGGCGCCGTGGTGGTCTGGAAGCTCGGCATCCTCAGCAAGTACCAGATCGACCGCTTCGCGGCCTTCGCCAACCCCTCGCTGGACCCGGCCGGCGTCGGCTACAACACCGCCCAGGCCCGGATCGCCATCGGCTCCGGCGGCCTCACCGGCATGGGCCTGTTCCACGGCTTCCAGACCACCGGCCAGTTCGTCCCCGAGCAGCAGACCGACTTCGTCTTCAGCGTCGCCGGCGAGGAGCTCGGCTTCGTCGGCGGCCTCGCCCTGATCGGCCTGCTCGGCGTCATCCTCTGGCGCGGCTGCCGGATCGCCCGCCAGGCCACCGACCTGTACGGCACCGTGCTCGCGGCCGGCGTGGTCACCTGGTTCGCCTTCCAGGCGTTCGAGAACATCGGAATGAACCTCGGCATCATGCCGGTGGCCGGCATCCCGCTGCCGTTCGTCTCCTACGGCGGATCCTCGATGTTCGCCGTCTGGATCGCCGTCGGGCTGCTCCAGTCCGTCCGCTCGCAGCGGCCGATAGGGATCTGACCCCTCAGGCCAGGCCGTCGAAGACCGCCACCACCGTCCGGGCCTGGTGCCCCACCTGGTCCCGGACGGGCACCCAGCGGGCCCCGAACCGGTCCCGCAGCCGGGAGCAGCGCTCCGCGACCAGCCGCGCCACCCGCTGCCGCAGCGGCCCCACCGCCGGGCCCTCCGCGTCGGCCAGCAGCCGGGCCAGCATCGCGGTGATCCGCAGCGGCATCCGGTGGGTCTGGATCTCGATCCCGGCCAGGTCCGCCCGGGTCAGGTCGGACAGCGGCCCCGCGCCGGCCGCCACCGCCGGCTCCCAGTCGCGGGCCTGCCGCGGCGCCACCGCCAGATGCCACTCCACCGACCGCAGCAGCGGCCCGTGCGGGGTGCGCAGCAGCGGCCTGATCTGCGCCAGCAGCTCCGCCAGCGGCTCGTTCTCGGCCCGCAGGGTCCGGGCCGCGGCGGCCAGCGCCCGCTCCGGATCGGCCGACGGCGCACGGTCGGACACCACCGGCGCGGCCCACATCGGCACCTCGACCACCGCCGTCACCGCCCCGTAGCGCTGCGCGTGCGACCAGGTCGAACAGGCCGGGTCCTCGGTCAGCGCGCTCCCGTCCGCCGGGGCGGCCGCCGACGGCATCAGATAGGTGCCCGGACCGGGGCTCGGCCAGCGGAACGCGTCGTACGGGCCGCGCTCCAGCGGGACCCCGGCCGCCGCGGCCGACCGGGCGAACGGCTCGGCCAGCCCCGGCACGTCCCCGGTGAGCTGGACGAAACTGCCGCCCACGTCCACCCCGTGCAGCGAGCACTGCAGGAAGGGCCGCAGCTCGTCGATCACCCCGGTCAGCGCGGTCGTCTCCGGCAGGGTGGCCCAGTCCGCCCCCGGCGGCGGCAGCCACTCCGGCTGGCCGTCCACCGCGGGCCGGTAGAAGTAGCGGTAGTGCCGCTCCATGGTGAGCGGCCCGCGCAGCCAGCCCTCGGTGAGCGCGGCGCCGTCCGGATCGAGGCAGAGCAGGAAGTTCCAGGTGACCGACGAACCGCGGCGCAGCCGGGGCTCGTGCACGGCCCGCTCGGCCAGGTGCAGCGCCGTGGCCGTGCCGACCGGCTCGTTGGGGTGCGGGCCGCCGACCGCCAGCACGTGCCGCGGCCCGTCGCCGACCGAGAGCAGCACCAGCGGCCGCCCGCCGCGCGACGTCCCGACCTGACGCACCGCCACCAGCCCGGGGTGCAGCGCGGCCAGCCGCGCGGCCCGCGCCGCTGCCTGGGAGGCCCCGACGAACCCGCCGGGACCGCCGAGCACCGGGACGCCGTGCCGGGCCCCCGCGAACCGGACTCCTGCCTCACCCATGCGCTCAGTAGCCCCTGTCGACCTCGTGCGAACTCCCTTTGCCCACACTCTGATCGGTCACAGCTGGCTCCGTTGGGTCGGCGGTGCGCATGACGCGGCGGTGCCCTGCCAGTAGTCCACGGGTGCACGGAGCGTGTCAACACCGTTGCGGTGCGGTCCGGGCGCACGCGCCCCGGGCTCCGGCGCCCGCGCCCCGCCCTCCCGGCCCGGGCGCACCGGCCGAGCACGCAGGGCGGTTCGGCTACCCTTGAGGGTCACCAGTTTTCTTCGAAAAGGTCCTTGCGCATGACTGTCGAATCGGTCTTCCCACGCCTGGAGGCCCTCCTCCCGCACGTCCAGAAGCCGATCCAGTACGTCGGTGGCGAGCTCAACTCGACCGTCAAGGACTGGGACGCCTGTGACGTCCGCTGGGCGCTGATGTACCCGGACGCCTACGAGGTCGGCCTCCCCAACCAGGGCGTGATGATCCTCTACGAGGTGCTCAACGAGCGCGAGGGCGTGCTCGCCGAGCGCACCTACAGCGTCTGGCCCGACCTCGAGGCCCTGATGCGCGAGCACGGCGTCCCGCAGTTCACCGTGGACGCCCACCGCCCGGTGAAGGCCTTCGACGTCTTCGGCCTGTCCTTCTCCACCGAGCTCGGCTACACCAACATGCTGACCGCGCTCGACCTCGCGGGCATCCCGCTGGAGTCCAAGGACCGCGGCATCGACGACCCGATCGTCCTCGCCGGCGGCCACGCCGCCTTCAACCCCGAGCCGGTCGCGGACTTCCTCGACTGCGCCGTGGTCGGCGACGGCGAGCAGGCCGTCCTCGACATGACGGAGATCATCCGCGCCTGGAAGGCCGAGGGCCGGCCCGGCGGCCGGGACGAGGTGCTGCTGCGCCTGGCCAAGACCGGCGGCGTGTACGTCCCGCGCTTCTACGACGTCGAGTACCTCCCGGACGGCCGGATCGGCCGCGTCGTGCCGAACCGCCCCGGCGTGCCGTGGCGGGTCTCCAAGCACACCGTGATGGACCTCGACGAGTGGCCGTACCCGAAGCAGCCGCTGGTGCCGCTCGCCGAGACGGTCCACGAGCGGATGTCGGTGGAGATCTTCCGCGGCTGCACCCGCGGCTGCCGCTTCTGCCAGGCCGGCATGATCACGCGCCCCGTGCGGGAGCGAAGCATCACCGGCATCGGCGAGATGGTGGACCGCGGCCTCAAGGCGACCGGCTTCGAGGAGGTCGGCCTGCTGTCGCTGTCCAGCGCCGACCACTCCGAGATCGCCGACATCACCAAGGGCCTGGCGGACCGCTACGCCGAGGACAAGGTCGGCCTGTCGCTGCCGTCCACCCGTGTCGACGCCTTCAACATCGACCTGGCCAACGAGCTCTCCCGCAACGGCCGGCGCTCCGGCCTCACCTTCGCCCCCGAGGGCGGCAGTGAGCGCATCCGCAAGGTGATCAACAAGATGGTGTCCGAGGAGGACCTCATCAACACGGTCGGCGCCGCGTACGGCAACGGCTGGCGCCAGGTGAAGCTGTACTTCATGTGCGGCCTGCCCACCGAGACCGACGAGGACGTCCTGCAGATCGGCGAGATGGCGAAGAACGTCATCGCCAAGGGCCGCGAGGTCACCGGCGGCAACGACATCCGCTGCACCGTCTCCATCGGCGGGTTCGTGCCCAAGCCGCACACCCCGTTCCAGTGGGCGCCGCAGCTGTCCGCCGAGGACACCGACGCCCGCCTGGCCAAGCTGCGCGACTCCATCCGCGGCGACCGCAAGTTCGGCAAGAACATCGGCTTCCGCTACCACGACGGCAAGCCCGGCATCATCGAGGGCCTGCTGTCCCGCGGCGACCGCCGGGTCGGCGCCGTGATCCGCGCGGTCTACGACGACGGCGGCCGCTTCGACGGCTGGCGCGAGCACTTCTCCTTCGACCGCTGGATGGCCTGCGCCGACAAGGGCCTGGCCGGCACCGGCGTGGACGTCGACTGGTACACCACCCGCGAGCGCACCTACGAGGAGGTGCTGCCCTGGGACCACCTGGACAGCGGCCTCGACAAGGACTGGCTCTGGGAGGACTGGCAGGACGCCCTGGAGGAGGTCGAGGTCGAGGACTGCCGCTGGACCCCGTGCTTCGACTGCGGCGTGTGTCCGCAGCTCGGCCTGGACATCCAGATCGGCCCCACCGGCCAGAAGCTCCTGCCGTTGACCGTGGTCAACAAGTAGCGGTACGCCTGCCGACGGCCCCCTCCCGACACCCCGGCGGGGGGCGCGGGGGGGAGCCGGGGGGGGGGGCGCGCGGGCGCCCCCGGGCGCGCCCCCCCACGGCTCGCGGCTGGAGTGCCGTTCGGCGATCGCGGCGTGCAGCTCCTCCGGCCCGTCGTACGGCCGGCCGAGGTCGACCTCGGCGGCCAGCAGCGGGGCGCCGGCGTCCGGGAGCAGCCGGGCCGGGGGGGTGGGGGGCTCGGGGGGGGGCGGGGGGCGGGCGCCCCGCCCCCCCCCGCCGGGGGGGGGCGCGGGGTGTGGGGGGCGCCCGCGCACCCCCCG
>NZ_JBHWBW010000006.1:41054-47193 GCF_042735675.1 Kitasatospora sp. NPDC059571 | reverse complement strand
AGCGGGGCGCCCCCGCCCCGCGTCTAGTAGAAAAACAGGGCCGCGGCGCGAGGCCCGTACCAACCCCCCAAACCCCCTGGGGCGGCAACCCATCGGGGGGCCCCGCCGCCTGCGGCGGTGTCGGACCCTTCTGATACGACTGGAGCGATGAGCAGCGCAGACGGGGCCGGCGAGCAGCTGGCCTTCATCCGGGAGACGGTGCGCCGCGCCCGGCCCAGGGTCGCCCGCGGCGTGGAGCCGGCCGCCGAGCTGCCGGTCGCCCGGGTCCTGGTCGACAAGGGCGTGCTCAGCCTCGACCAGTACTTCGACTACGCGGTGCCCGCCTCGATGGCGGAGGAGGCCAGGCCCGGCGTCCGGGTCCGGGTCCGCTTCGGCGCCCGGGTCGGTGCCTCCGGACGGCGCGAGGGCGGCGCCCTGCACGACGGCTTCATCGTCCAGCGGCTCGCCTCCTCGGACTACGCCGGCCCGCTGGCCCCGCTCGCCCGGGTGGTCTCGCCCGAGCCGGTGCTCACCCCCGCGCTGCTGCGCCTCTGCCGGGCCGTCGCCGACCGCTACGCCGGCACCCTCGCCGACGTGCTCCAGCTCGCCGTGCCGCCGCGGCACGCCCGGGCCGAGGCCGAGCCCTCCCCGCCGCCGCTGCCGCCCCCGCCCGCCCCGGAGCCCGGCGGCTGGTCCCACTACCAGCAGGGCCCCGCCTTCCTGGCCTCGCTCGCCGCCGGACATGCGCCGCGCGCGGTCTGGACGGCCCTGCCCGGGCCCGGCTGGGCGCACGAGATCGCCCGGGCGGTCGCCGCGACCCTGGCCGGCGGCCGCGGCGCGCTGGTCGTGCTGCCCGACGGCCGCGCGGTGGCCCGGGTGGACGCCGCGCTGGCCGCACTGCTCGGCCCCGGGCGGCACGCCGTGCTCGCCGCCGAGGCCGGTCCCGAGGAGCGGTACCGGCGCTGGCTGGCGGCGAGCCGCGGCTCGGTGCGGGCCGTGATCGGCACCCGGGCGGCCGTCTTCGCGCCCGTCCGCGACCTCGGGCTGCTCGTCGTCTGGTCGGACGGCGACGGCAGCCACAGCGATCCCAACGCCCCGTACCCGCACGTGCGGGAGGTGGCCCTGCTACGGGCCGCCGAGGAGGGCGCCGGGGTGCTGATCGGCGGCCTGTCGATGACCGTCGAGGCCGCCCAGCTGCTGCGCACCGGCTGGGCCCGGCCGCTCGCCGCCGACCGGGAGACCGTCCGGGCGCTCGCCCCGCGGATCCGTACCGTGACCGACCTCGACCAGGCCCGTGACGCGGCCGCGCAGGCCGCCCGGCTGCCCTCGGTCGCCTGGGAGGCCGCCCGTGACGCCCTCACCCGCGGCCCGGTGCTCATCCAGGTGCCGCGCCGCGGCTACCTGCCCCGGCTCTCCTGCGGGCGCTGCCGCACCCCGGCCCGCTGCCGGGCCTGCGGCGGGCCGCTGGAGGCCGGCGCCGCGGACACCCCGCCGGCCTGCGCCTGGTGCGGCACCGCCGAGCCGGACTGGCACTGCGAGGAGTGCGGCTCCTTCCGGCTGCGCGCCCAGGTGGTCGGGGCCCGCCGCACCGCGGAGGAGCTCGGCAAGGCCTTCCCCCGGGTGCCGGTGCGCACCTCCGGGCGCGACGCGGTGCTCGCCGACGTGCCCGGCACGCCCGCGCTGGTGATCGCCACGCCGGGGGCCGAGCCGGTCGCCGAGGGCGGGTACGCGGCGGCGCTGCTGCTCGACGGCTGGGCCCTGCTCACCCGGCCCGACCTGCGCTCCGGCGAGGAGGCGCTGCGCCGCTGGCTGACCGCCGCCGCGCTGGTCCGCCCGGCCTCCGCCGGCGGGGCGGTGGTGGTGGTCGCCGAGCCGACCGCCCGCCCGGTGCAGGCGCTGGTCCGCTGGGATCCGGCCGGCCACGCCGCCACCGAGCTCGACGAGCGCGAACAGCTGCACTTCCCGCCGGTCTCCCGGATGGCCTCGGTGACCGGACCGCCGCAGGCCGTCGCCGACCTGCTGGGGCTGATCCGGCTGCCCGAGGGGGCCGACGTGCTGGGCCCGGTGCCCGCCCCGGCCGCCCGCGGCGAGGAGCTGGAGCGGGCCCTGCTGCGGGTCGCGCCCGGCCGGGGCGCCGCGCTGGCGGCCGCCCTCAAGGCTGCGCAGATCGCCCGCCTCGCGCTGCGCACCGCCGAGCCCGTCCGGATCCGGATCGACCCGACCGACATCGGCTGACCGCGGCGGGCCCGTCCCGGGCCGCCGACCTCGGTCAGCGGCCGAGCCGTGCGCCCTGGCCGGCCAGCCCGCTCTGCCCGGGGAGCCCGCCCTGGCGGGCCTGCGGCACCGTCCGGGCCAGCGGCTTCGGGGCGGCCGCCGGGGCCGAATCCTCGTGCGGGACGACCGGGGCGTCCGCGGCCCGTTCCTCGCGCGGCCCGGCCGGGGCGGGCACCGACGCCGCCGCGAGCAGCTCGTTGGCGGGCCGGCGCATCCCGTACCGGCGGTGGACGGCCTGCTTGGTGACGCCGAGGGCGGAGCCGACCGAGTCCCAGGAGAAGCCGAGCGCCCGGTCGAACTCGACCGCGGCCGCGACCAGCGTCTCCACGCTCTCGCGCAGCTCCTGCGCCAGGCGGACGGTCGGCGCGGGCGCCCGCCCGTACACCACGAAGCCCGCTGAGGTGCTCGGGCGGCGCGGCCGGTAGACGTTCCCCAGTTGGGCGGTGAGCGTGCGCAGCGCGTCGACCTGCCGCCGGACCCGCTCGATGTCGCGCACCAGCAGGTGCAGGCTTGCCCGCGCCCGCGCGTCGTGATTGATCTGCTCGGCCATGGCCTGGATGCCGCCTTTCCGTACCGCGTCGGCTCGGACGGGGACGCGAGCGCGTCCCGGTCAATTCCACTTGACCAACGCCCGACCCCTGGCCCAAGTAACGCGCCGTCCCGAGAAGGCCGGTACCGAATGCGGAGCCGGGGCCCGTCCGGCGGCCGGCGGGACCGGACGGGGCACGGATTGCATAGACTGAATGGCCTTCGCCCCGACGAATCCGACGCCGCCCCCACCGACAGGAGCCCCGCAGCCATGGCCATCCAGCCGATCCGCATCTTCGGCGACCCGGTGCTGCGCACCAAGGCCCGGCCGGTGACCACCTTCGACAAGGAGCTGCGGCGGCTGGTGAAGGACCTCACCGACACCATGCTGGACGCCCCCGGCTCGGGCCTGGCCGCGCCTCAGGTCGGCGTCTCGCTGCGGGTGTTCACCTACCACGTGGACGGCGTCGTCGGCCATCTGATCAACCCGGACCTGTCGCTGACCGACGAGGAGCAGGACGGCCCGGAGGGCTGCCTCTCGCTGCCGGGCCTGCGGTACGACACCCGGCGCGCCTTCGGCGTCGTCGCCAAGGGCGTGAACATGTACGGCGACCCGGTCGAGATCGAGGGCACCCGGCTGCTCGCCCGTTGCATCCAGCACGAGACCGACCACCTCGACGGCATCATCTTCATCGACCGGCTCGACCGCGAGGCGCGCAAGGCCGCGCTCAGGGCGATCCGCGAGGCGGACTGGGACGGCGGCCCGGCGCCGACCGTCCGGATCTCCCCGCACTCCACCTTCGGCTCCGCCCGCTGACCTCCCGAAAGGACCCCATGCGCCTCGTCTTCGCCGGCACCCCCGAGGTCGCCGTCCCCGCCCTGGACGCCCTGCTGGCCTCCGACCGGCACGAGGTGGTCGCCGTGGTGACCCGCCCCGACGCCCCGGCCGGCCGCGGCCGCCGACTGGTCGCCAGCCCGGTCGCCCAGCGCGCCGAGGAGGCCGGCATCGAGGTGCTGAAGCCCGCGAAGCCGAGCGACCCGGACTTCCTCGCCCGGCTCGGCGAGCTCGCCCCGGACTGCTGCCCGGTCGTCGCGTACGGCGCCCTGCTGCGTCCCGGCGCGCTGGAGGTGCCCAAGCACGGCTGGGTCAACCTGCACTTCTCGCTGCTTCCGGCCTGGCGCGGCGCGGCCCCCGTGCAGCACGCCGTGCTGGCCGGCGACGAGGTGACCGGTGCCTCCACCTTCCTGATCGAGCAGGGTCTGGACTCCGGCCCGGTCTTCGGCGTGGTGACCGAGGAGATCCGGCCCACCGACACCAGCGGCGAGCTGCTCACCCGGCTCTCGCACTCCGGCGCCCGGCTGCTCGCCGCCACCATGGACGGCATCGCGGACGGCTCCCTGCACGCCGTCCCGCAGCCCGCCGAGGGCGTCACCCTCGCCCCGAAGATCAACCCCGAGGACGCCCGGATCGAGTGGTCCCACCCGGCCCTGCGGGTGGACCGCCTGGTGCGCGGCTGCGCCCCGGCGCCCGGCGCCTGGACGGTCTTCCGCGGCGAGCGCCTGAAGCTCTCCGGCCCGGTCCGGCTGCTGACCGGCGACAGCGCGCTGGCACCCGGCGAGCTCGCCGTGGCCAAGAACAGCGTCCGGGTCGGCACCGGCAGCCACGAGGTCGAGCTCGGCGAGGTCCAGCCGCAGGGCAAGAAGCCGATGCGCGCGGCAGACTGGGCCCGGGGCGTCCGGATCGAGTCCGGCGAGCGGCTCGGCGAGTAGCCGCCCCCGCGCCCCACCGTTCACCCCTGTCCGCAGCACATTCGAGGCACCTGTGACCACCCCCAGCGCCAAGCGCGCCCCCCGCCCGCACCGCCGACCGAAGAAGGACCCGGCCCGGATCGTCGCCTTCCGAGCCCTGCGCGCCGTCGACGAGCGCGACGCCTACGCCAACCTGATCCTCCCCTCGCTGCTCCGCGAGGCGGAGCAGAAGGGCATGGACCGCCGCGACGCCGCCCTGGCCACCGAGCTGGTGTACGGCACGCTCCGCATGCAGGGCACCTACGACGCGATCGTCGCCGCCTGCATCGACCGGCCGCTGCGCGAGGTCGACCCGCCGGTGCTGGACGTGCTGCTGCTCGGCGCGCACCAGCTGCTGGCCACCCGCATCCCCTCGCACGCCGCCGTCTCCGCCACCGTCGAGCTGGCCCGGGTGGTGCTCGGCGACGGCCGGGCGAAGTTCGTCAACGCGGTGCTCCGCCGGATCAGCGCCCAGGACCTGGACGCCTGGATCGCCCAGGTCGCCCCGCCGTACGACCGGGACGCCGAGGACCACCTCGCGGTGGTCCACTCCCACCCGCGCTGGGTGGTCTCCTCGCTGTGGGACGCGCTCGGCCGCTGGCAGCCCGAGAACGCCGGCCGCAGCGCCGTCGAGGAGCTGCTGCGCGCCGACAACGAGCGGCCCGAGGTCACCCTGGTCGCCCGCCCCGGCCGGGCCACCGTCGAGGAACTGCGCGCGGCGCTGCCGGAGGCCGGCGACGGCCGCTGGTCGCCGTACGCGCTGCGGCTCGCCGAGGGCGGCGACCCGGCGGGCGTGGAGGCCGTCCGCGAGGGCCGGGCCGGCGTGCAGGACGAGGGCAGCCAGCTGGTCGCCCTGGCGCTGGCCGCCGCACCGCTGGACGGCCCGGACCGCCTCTGGCTGGACGGCTGCGCCGGCCCCGGCGGCAAGGCGGCCCTGCTGGGTGCGCTGGCCGCCGAGCGCGGCGCCGCCCTGGTCGCCTCCGAGAAGCAGCCGCACCGGGCCCGGCTGGTCGCCCGCGCGCTGGCGGGCAACCCCGGCCCGTACACCGTGATCACCGCGGACGGCACCCGGCCGGCCTGGGCGCCCGGCAGCTTCGACCGGGTGCTGGTGGACGTGCCCTGCTCGGGGCTGGGCGCGCTGCGCCGCCGGCCCGAGGCGCGCTGGCGGCGCCGCCCGGACGACATCGCCGGGTTCGGGCCGCTCCAGCGGGACCTGCTGCGCGGGGCGATCCGCGCGACCCGGGTCGGCGGCGTGGTCGGCTACGCGACCTGCTCCCCGCACCTGGCGGAGACCCGGGCGGTGGTGGACGACGTGCTGCGCGCCGAGAGCGGCGTGGAGTGGATCGACGCCCGCCCGCTGCTGCCGGGCGTACCCGCGCTCGGCGAGGGGCCGGACGTCCAGCTCTTCCCGCACCTGCACGGCACCGACGCGATGTACCTGGCGCTGCTGCGCCGCACCGCCTGACCGGCGCGCCGCCGGCCGGTACCGACCGGGGGGGGGGGGGGGCGGCGCGCGGGGGGCCCCCCCCCCGCGCGCCCCCCCCGCCGCTGGGGGTGGGAGGGGGGGACG
>NZ_JBHWBW010000006.1:1579-41044 GCF_042735675.1 Kitasatospora sp. NPDC059571 | reverse complement strand
GCCCGCGCCGCGCCGCGGTGGGTGGCGCTGGGGCGGGGGGCCCCCCCCCCCCGGGGGGGGGCCCGGGGGGCGGTCCCCCGCGGGCGGCGGCCCCCGCACCGGGCCGGCCGCCGACCGGAATCGATCCGCCGACCGGAATTGATCTGTCGGCCGAACGAAATGCTGGACAGTGCGCCCGGGGTGACGGAGGGTGGGCGCCATGGAGTTCACCCATCTCGGCCGCACCGGCCTGACCGTCTCCCGCCTCTGCCTCGGCACCATGAACTTCGGTCCGCACACCGAGGAGGCGGACGCCCACCGGATCATGGACGCCGCCCACGACGCGGGCATCAACTTCTTCGACACCGCCAACGTCTACGGCTGGGGCGAGAACAAGGGCCGCACCGAGGAGATCATCGGCACCTGGTTCGCCCGCGGCGGCGGCCGCCGCGAGCGGACGGTGATCGCCACCAAGCTGTACGGCGACATGGGGGAGTGGCCCAACGAGGGCCGGCTCTCCGCGCTCAACATCCGCCGCGCGGTGGACGCCAGCCTGAAGCGCCTGCAGACCGACCACATCGACCTCTACCAGATGCACCACATCGACCGGGCCACTCCGTGGGAGGAGATCTGGCAGGCGATGGAGGTGCTGACCACTCAGGGCAAGATCATCTACGTCGGCTCCAGCAACTTCGCCGGCTGGCACATCGCCCGCGCCCAGGAGACCGCCCGGGCCCGCAACTTCCTCGGCCTGACCAGCGAGCAGTCGCTGTACAACCTGCTGGAGCGCAGCGTCGAGCTGGAGGTGCTGCCCGCCGCGCAGCACTACGGCCTCGGCCTGATCCCGTGGTCCCCGCTGCACGGCGGCCTGCTCGGCGGGGTGCTGCGCAAGGAGCGCGAGGGCGTGCGCCGCACCTCGGGCCGGGCCGCGGAGACCCTGGAGTCGCACCGCGAGCAGATCCAGGCGTTCGAGGACCTCGCCGCCGAGCTCGGCCACGAGCCGGGCGACGTGGCGCTGGCCTGGCTGCTCTCCCGGGAGGGCGTCACCGCGCCGATCGTCGGCCCGCGCACCCTGGACCAGTTGCACGCGGCCGTCCGCGCGCTGGAGGTGACGCTGGACCAGAAGGCGCTGGACCGCCTGGACGAGATCTTCCCGGGCCACCGCACCGCCCCGGAGGACTACGCCTGGTAGTCCGGCCGCCCCGTCGGTCCGCTGAGGCCCGCCCCGTCGCAGCGGGGCGGGCCTTTTCGCGGAGCGAGTTATTGACGGTCAATCTAATACGGTCTACGGTCTCGGCAGACCCCCACCCGAGCGACCGAGGAGCCGACCCCATGGCGACCACCGCGCGCAAGGCCACCACCGCCGTCCTGGAGGAGCGGGACCGGCAGCGCCGGCGCACCGCCGAACGCCTCCTCGCCTCCTCCGCCAAGCTCTCCTTCGACCCCCTGAAGGACATCGACTGGGACGCCGACCCCGTCCCCGGCGCCCACTACATCGCCCCCGAGCACACCTCGCTCTACGGCACCGAGCTCTGGGCCGGCCTGACCGAGGAGCAGCGGATCGAGCTGGGCAAGCACGAGGTGGCCAGCGTCGCCAGCGTCGGCATCTGGTTCGAGGAGATCCTGATGCAGATGCTGCTGCGGCACGCCTTCGACCGCGACCCCACCACCGCGCACGTCCAGTACGCGCTCACCGAGATCGCCGACGAGTGCCGGCACTCCGTCATGTTCGCCCGGATGATCGCGAAGATGGGCGCCCCGGCGTACGGTGCCGGACGGGTCGGCCACGAGCTGGGCCGGGTGTTCAAGGCGGTCTCCACGCACAGCCAGACCTTCGGCGGCACCATGTACGTCGAGGAGATCCTGGACGCCTTCCAGCGCCAGATGATGAACGACGAGTCGCTGCAGCCGCTCGTCCGGCAGGTCTCCCGGATCCACGTCATCGAGGAGGCCCGCCACATCAGCTACGCCCGCGAGGAACTCCAGCGCCAGGACCTCGGCCCCGTGCGCCGCCGGGTCGAGCAGCTGCTGATGGGCGTGGTGATCTACGTCGCCACCACCCGGCTGATCCACCCGCAGGTCTACGCCGCGGTCGGCATCGACCCCGAGGAGGGCCGCCGCGCCGCCCGCCGCAACCCGCACTGGCGGGCCGCCAAGACCGGGATGGCGGCCAAGGTCGTCGGCGTCCTCGACCGGGCCGGCCTGGTCGGCCGCACCAACCGCTGGCTGCTGCGCGGAGCGGGCATTCTCTGACGGGGGGGGCTGCGGGCGCGTGCCGCGCGGGGGTGCGCAAGAATGATCATGTGCAGCCGATCAGCCACCCGGTCCCGTACTACTCCCAGTGGGAGTCCCCCGAACTCGTCCCGGACATCATCGCCGGCACCGTCGAGGCGGACGACGACCCGCGCTGGGAGCAGTCCGGCGCACCGGACCGCGACGAGTACGCGTACTGGTCGTGGCGCGCCTGCGGCATGGCCTGCCTGCGGATGGCGCTCGACCACTGGTGGGGGGTGGCCCCGCCGATCGTCTCGCTGGCCGAGGAGGCCCGCAGCGCCGGCGCCTACGTCCGGCACCCCGACGGGCGGCTCGACGGCCTGATCCACGCGCCGTTCGCCGCCTACGCCCGCGACCGCTGGGGCCTGTACGCGCAGGCGGTCGCCCCGCTGCCCGCCGAGGACCTGGCCGGCCACCTGGCCGCCGGCCGGCTGCCGATGATCTCCGTCCACCCGTCCGTCCGCACCCTCGACCCGGCGCCGCCGCGCACCGGGGGCCACCTCGTGCTGGCCGTCGGCGCCGACGAGGAGGCGCTCTCCGTCCACAACCCGTCCGGTTTCCCCGGCCAGTCGCAGGAGTTCGCCCGGATCCCCTGGGCCGACCTCGACCGCTTCTACGCCGGCCGCGGGGGGGGGGGCGGCCCCCCCCACCGGGCTACGGCCCACAGGACACGGGCCTACAGGACACGCCGCACCAGCAGCGGGATCAGAGCGACGCGGACCCCGCACGACGACGACGCACCGCGACCACCGTCGCACCCGCACCACCGAGCAGCAGCGCCGACGCACCCAGCACATCCGTACCGGCCGCACCCAGACCGCCACCACCCGCGTGCACCCCGCCCCGCGGGTCCGACCCGTGCTCACCCTTCTTGTCCTCGTGCGCCTTCGGGTCCGCCGAGGCCTTCGGGTCCGACGCACCCGACTTGCCGTCCTCGTGCGCCTTCACGTCCTTCTCACCCGCACCCGCCGGCCGGTCGTCCGACACCATCGCCAGGAACCCGCCACCCGCGTGCACCCCACCCTTCGGGTCCGCACCGTGCCCGCCCTTCTTGTCCTCACCCTTCTTCTCCTCGTGCGCCTTCCCCTCGTCCTTCTTCCCCTCGTCCTTCTTCCCCTCGTCCATCCGGCCCGCCGGGTCGTCCGCCGTCATCGCCAGCGCACCACCACCCGCATGCACCCCACCCCGCGGGTCCGACCCGTGCTCACCCTTCTTGTCCTCACCCTTCTTGTCCTCACCCTGACGAGGGTCCGACTGCCCCGCACTCACACCCGGCTTCCCATCCGCCCGGTGGCCGTCCTCCGCGAACGCCGCACCCCCACCGGCAAGCACCAGCGAAGCCGACAACGCCGCACCAACCACCAGCACACGAGTAGAACGCATCAGAACAACACCCTTCCAAAGCCACCCGATCGCCAACAGAACGTCAGCTCGTCCACTCAGGCAGCCACCTCACCAACCGTCAGACCACCCACCCCCAACCCGCCACCCGAAAACCCCCGACCCGCCACCCCACTAGCCCGTCCGAGCCCCCACACCCGCCGAACGAGGGAATACCGACCATCCCCGTCCGGCCGCTCCCGGGTGGGGTGAGTCGTCGTCAAACTGCGGGTGCAGAGGGTCGGCGCAGGGCACGGGCGGGTGCAGCGACAGGGGCCGGCGCGGTCGTCCGAGGACGCCGGGCCGGCCCCTGTGCCGCCGCCGGGGTCGGCCGACGGCTGCTGGGTGCCACCGGTCAGCGGTGGAGGGTCAGCCCGTAGCCGAAGGGGAACAGCGGGTCGTAGTTCCGGTCGCCGACGTTGATCGGCTCCTGGGCCTCGCTGCGTGGCCAGCTGACGGGCAGTTTGCCGGTGAAGGCCTGCTTGCCGAACAGCACGTCGGCGACTCCCTCGCCCTCGCTTCCGGGCAGCCAGGACATGACGAAGGCGTCGGTCTTCGGCAGTTCGTCGGTGATGATCTGCGGGCGGCCGGCCACGTCGAGGACGACGCAGGTGGGGATGGTGCCGCAGACGCGGTCGACCGCGGCGCGGTCGGCGGCGGAGATCGCCAGGGTGTGGCCGTTGCCGACGTCGCCGACGCCCTCGGCGTACGGGGTCTCGCCGATGACGACCACGCCGACGTCGTAGCCGTCGGTCGGTGCGGAGGCGTCGCGGCTGTAGGTGGTGGCCGGTGCGGCGGCCCGGATGCCCTGGAGGACGGTGCTGCCGGGGATCGTGCTGCCGGAGCCGCCCTGCCAGGTGACGGTCCATCCGCCGGCCTGGTTGCCGATGTCGTCGGCGTTGGCACCAGCGACGTAGATCTTCTGGTTGGCCTTCAGCGGGAGGGCGTGGCCGGTGTTCTTCAGCAGGACCTGCGACTCGGCGACGGCCCGGCGGGCCACGGCGCGGTGGGCGGCGGAGCCGACGGTGCCGGCGTTGCGCCGGTCGGTGAAGGGGTGCTCGAACAGGCCGAGCTCGAACTTGGCCCGCAGGATCCGGCGCACCGCGTCGTCGATCCGGCTCTGCGGCACCCGGCCGGCCCGTGCCTCGGCGAGCAGCGTCTGCTCGAACTGCGGGGCGCTGTACGGCTCCATGAACATGTCCAGGCCGGCGTCGACCGCGGTGCGGACCTGGGCGGCGTAGTCGCCGGGCAGCTGGTGGATGGCCTCCCAGTCGCTGATGAGGAAGCCGTCGAAGCCGATCTTCTGCTTGAGGACGTCGGTCAGCAGTTCCTTGTTCGCGCTCATCTTGACCGGGTTGCCGACGCCGTCCTCCGTCCAGTCGACGCTGGAGAAGGACGGCATGATGCTGCCGGCGTGGTGCTGCTGGACCGCGGTGACGTACGGGGCGAGGTCGACGGTCCGGAAGTGCTCGTGGTCGGTGACCGTGACGCCCTGGTCGAGGGTGTAGCTGCCACTGGTGGAGGAGCCGTACGCGGTGTCGCCGTCGCCTGCGAAGTGCTTGACGGTGGCCAGGACCCGGTCCGGGCGCGCCAGGTCGGACCGGCCGTTGCCCTGGAAGCCGTCGAGCGCGGTCTCCATCCGGGAGACCAGGGCCGGGTCCTCGCCGAAGCTCTCGTAGGTGCGGCCCCAGCGGTCGTCGCGGGCGACGCAGACGCACGGTGCGAACACCCACTGCGGGCCGGTGGCCCGGGTCTCGGTGGCGGTGATGCGCTCGGCCTGCTCGACCAGCGCGGGGTCGCGGGTCGCGCCCATCGCGATGTTGTGCGGGAAGACGGTCGCGCCGACCAGGTTGCCGTGGCCGTGCACCGAGTCGACGCCGTACAGCAGCGGGATGTGCAGCCGGGTGTCGAGGGCGCGCTGCTGGTACGCGTCCACCATGTCCGCCCAGGCGGCGGGGGTGTTCGGGGTCGGGGTGGAACCGCCGCCGGAGAGCAGCGAGCCGAGGCCGAGGCCGGTGATCTGCGCCCGGTCGCCGTCGACCGCGTTCCGCTCGGCCTGGGTCATCTGGCCGACCTTCTCCTCCAGGGTCATCCTGCCCAGGAGGTCCCGTACGCGCTGCTCGACCGGCAGCCGCGCGTCGAGGTACGGCAGCGGACGGTGCCCGGCGGCGGGGGCGGTCTGGGCGGCGCCGGCGGGCACCGCTCCCGCGGTGAGGGCCGCGGCGAGCACCGCGGCCCCGAGCAGGGTCCGTCCGCGCGGGCGGCCGGCCGTGGTCGGCAGGGATGTCCTCATCGAGTCTCTCCGTCTCACAGTGGATGGCGGAACAGGCGCACAGGCGCGCCCGACAGCGGCCGCGGGGCCCCTGCCGAGGGTGTGGACGTGCTGCGACGGCTGACATGCAATCAGACCTACCGACCACTTGGTAAGTGTCATGCGCGACTAAATTCAGAGCGTGACGAATCACCCGCCGACGGGGGTGGCGAAGCCCGCTCCGGGGCGGCCGGGCGGTGCCGGACGCGCGAGTACACTGCGCCGATGAGTGTCGACAGCAGCAGCGAACGGGCCGTGGCCGCCGGTCCGGTACCGCGGGCCCGCGTGCCGCGCCCCGAGAGCGCCCGCCGCCGCGAGGAGATCCTCGCCATCGCGATGGAGACCTTCGCGACCCGGGGCTACCACAACGCCTCGCTGGCCGAGATCGCCGAACGTGCCGGGCTCACCCAGGCCGGTCTGCTGCACCACTTCCGCTCGAAGACCGCGCTGCTCAGCAGCGTCCTGGAGCTGCGCGACAACTCCGAGATCGAACAGCTGGGCCCGGAGCGGCCGCACGGCCTGGCCTTCCTGGACCACCTGGTCGACACCGTCCGGCGCAACGCCGAGCGCGAGGGCATCGTGCGGCTGTACACGGTGCTCTCCGCCGAGAGCGTCACCGAGGGCCACCCCGCCCAGGAGTTCTTCCGGCGCCGGTACGAGGGGCTGCGCGCCATGGTGGCCGAGGCGCTGCGCGAGGCCTGCGACCTGGGCGAGACCCGGGCCGACCTGGACGTCGAGGGGGTGGCCGCGGCGATCGTCGCCGTGATGGACGGCCTCCAGGTGCAGTGGCTGCTCGCCCCGCGGTCGGTGGCGATGGCGGACACCACCCGCCGCACCATCGACGCCCTGCTCGCCGGCCTGCGGACCAGCACCGGGCCGGCGGACTGACGTTCCGGCACCTGCCGCAGCGTCACCGGTCGCAGCCGGCCGCCGGTTCAGCCCGGCAGGTCGCGGGCCGCCCGCAGGATCGCCGCCACGCTCCCCGCCTCGGTGATCTCCCCGTCGAGGACCAGCGCGGCCGCGCCCGCCAGCGTCGTCCGGTGCACGGTCAGGAACTCCTCCTCGGCGTCGCGGTCGATCCGGCCCGGCCCGAGCCCGGTGGCGAGGTACAGGTGGGTGGCGGCCGCCGTACTGGCCGGCAGCGGATGGACCACCCCCAACCGACGCCATCGGCTCGCCCGCCGGCCGGTCTCCTCCTCCAGCTCCCGCGCGGCCGCCGCCCGGGGATCCTCACCGGGCTCCACTCCGCCGCCCGGCAGGTGCTTCATCCGGCGGCCCGTCAGATAGAAGCCGTCCTCGACCAGGAGCAGCGTGCCGTCGTCCTCGATCGCGACCACCCGCACCGCGTCGGCCACCTGGACGTGCTCGTACACCATGGGCCCCCCGGGCCCCTCGATGCTGTCCGCCACCAACCGCAGGTACGGCCCCTCGTGCACCACCCGCCGCGCCAGCCGCCGCCAGCCCCCACCGTCCGCCGCCATTCCCCGCCTCCTCCACCGCGCCCGGACCCAGTCCACCACCCCGGCCACCACCCCCACAACGCCGCCGCGCAGAACCCGGTGGACACCCGGGGCGGCCCCGCCGACGATGGGCCGGTGACGACCGACGGGTGGCGCCGCTACCGCTACGTGGGCCCGGCAGGGCTGCGCGCCACTGTCCGGCCGGGGGCGGAGGGGTGCCCGATCGGCTCGTACGGCGATCTCGACGCCTGGGCCGCCGAGCACGGCACGGCCGAACCGTTCACCTTCGTCGTCGACACCGCGGGCCGGCTGCTGCTGGCACCGCGCCGCAGCGAACACATCGCCTGCGCGGGCGGCCGCCCGGTCCTCGCCGCCGGCGAGATCGGCTTCGTACGGCAGGCCGCCGGGTGGCAGGTGAGCGAGGTGACCAACCAGTCGACCGGGTACTGCCCCGATCTCCCCTGCTGGACGGCCGTCGCCCGGGCACTGGACCGCGCGGGCCTGGCCCGGCCGGAGGGCTTCACCCACGAGGTGGTGTTCCGCCGCTGCCCGTCCTGCCGGCGGATCGGCATCGTCCGCGACGAGGACTACCACTGCGTCTTCTGCGACACCGCCGTACCCCGCACCTGGAACGTGACGCCGGACGGCCCTGAGATCCGTTCTGCACCCGGGAGCCGCCGGTAAGGGAAAGAAGGGACTTCTGTGCCTTACTCACTCCCTATGTGGCCGGGAGGCTGGAAGGGAAGCGACGAGTCGGCCTGCCGTCCCTGCTCCCGCTGGGCCTCGGCTCGCTCGGCGGCCACACCCCGGTCCCGCACCGCATCCCGCTGCCCGAGCAGGACATGCTGCTCCTGTACACCGACGGCCTCACCGAGGCGCGCAACGCCTCCGGCGACTTCTATCCGCTCGCCGACCGCCTCGCCGCCCGCCGCCCGACCGCCCCGGACGGTCTCGTCGCCACGGTCAGCGCCGATGTCCGGGACTGGACCCACCATCTCGCCGACGACATCGCCCTGATCGCCGTGGAGCGGCCCGCGGCCGCGGCGCGCTGCTGACGCAGCGGCAGGACCCGTCACCGGCGCGCCGCCGGGCCCGGGATAGGGTGCCGGAGCGCCGGAGGACGTCCGGTCCGACGACGGGGAGCAGTGTGGGCAGGTACGGCACGGCGGCCGCAGGGATGCTGGCGGCCGGGGCGGCGGCGTTCGCCGCCGGGTGCTCCGGTCAGGCGGAGGCCGGGACGGCGTACGCGTCGGACTACGCCAACCACCGGCATCTGAAGGTGGTCGGCTATCCCGCGGTCGACACCCTGCAGCTGACCCAGCAGGCGGTCTGGCGGATGGCCGACGGCGAGACCGAGCGGCTGGCGGCGCTGGCGGGCCCGGACGGCTCGGCCGACGAGCACCGGGCGACCGCCGCCAACTGGGTCGCCGCGTTCGGGCGGGGCGCCCGGGGTGAGGTCACCGCGGAGTTCTACGACGCCGGTGAGGACCGGCAGACCGTGGTGCTGTACTTCCACGACACCGGCCAGGTGAAGGACTTCCGGATGCGGCTCGCCGGGCACGCGGGCGCCGACGGGATGCGGCTGTCGATGCGCGAGGCCGACCCGGGGCAGGCATCGGCCGCGCCGACCTGGGCGCCGTCCGCACCGGGCGCCGGGGACTCCGGCCGGATCGGCTGACCCGCCGCACTCCGGCGGCGCGGCGGGCCCGGTGCGGTGCGGCCCGGTGCGGCCCGGTGCGGTGCGGTGCGGTGCGATGCGATCAGCCGATGCCGAACCAGCCGAGCACGGTCTGCACGAGGAGCACCGTGGACATCGCCGCGACGCCGACCACGACCGCGGTGGCCGCGATCCGGTAGCGCGGCCCGTTGGCGGCGGCGCCGAGCACCGAGCGGCGGTTGGTGAGGACCAGCAGGTAGACCAGCACGACCGGGCTGATCAGGCCCTGCAGGACCTGAGTGCCGATGAGCAGCTGGATGACGTTCACCGGGGTGAGCGCGACCGCCGCGCCGAGGGCGATCTGCGCGGTGAACACGCCGAGGAAGAGCGGCGCGTCGCGGAAGCTGCGGGAGACCGAGCGCTCCACGCCGGCCGCCTCGCCGATCGCGTAGCTCGCGGACAGCGGGACGACGGCGCCGGCCAGCGCGGAGGCCCCGATCAGCCCGAACGCGAACAGCAGCTCGGCCCCCTGCCCGGCGACCGGCCTGAGCGCCTCGGCGGCCTGGGCAGCGGACTGCAGCGGCCCGCTGCCGCCGATCGCGGACGCCGTGGCGATGATGATGGTCAGGCTGATCACGCAGGCGAACACCGCGCCGAGGACGGCGTCGGCCCGGATCAGCTTGTAGTCCTCCGGCTTGGCCCCGCGGTCGACCACGCCGGCCGCGGCGTAGAACTGCATGTACGGGCTGACGGTGGTGCCGATCAGGGCCACCGCGAGCAGCACGAAGGCCTTGCTCGGCTGGACGTGCGGCACGACCAGGTGCGCGCCGACGTCGCCCCAGTGCGGGTGGCCGAGCACCATGGCGACCGGATAGGCGAAGAACGCCAGCGACATCACCAGGAAGATCCGCTCGGCCCACTTGTAGGAGCCGAACAGGACCAGCGACCAGAGCAGTACGGCGGCCGGCGGCACGACCGCCCACTTGGGCACGCCCAGCAGTTCGAAGGCGGCCCCGATGCCGGCGAACTCGCTGACCACCAGGCCGGTGTTGGCGAGCAGCAGGCAGCCGACGGCGAGCGCGGTCAGCCGGAGGCTGAACTGCTCGCGGATCAGCGCGCCGAGGCCCTTGCCGGTATGGGCGCCGAGCCGGACGGCCATCTCCTGGACCATCACCAGCGCGACGGTGACCAGGACCATGAAGAACAGCGTCCCGTAGGTGAACTGGGAGCCGGCGCCGGCGTAGGTCGCGATGCCGGCGGCGTCGTTGCCGGCGTTGGCGGCGACCAGGCCGGGCCCGGCGACCATGGCGACGGCGGCGATCCGGCGCAGCCCCCGGCGGCGGGGCGCGGCCGTGCCCCCGGTGGCGGCGGCGGCCGCGGCGGGCGCCGCTGTGGTGTCGAGGTCGCTGGTCACGAGAAGAGCCTCCGGAAGTGCAGGCGCCCGCGCTCGGGCAGCAGGGCGTCGAGGATGTCGTCGGCGAGGACCCGGCCGAGCGGGCGTCCCGCGTCGTCGACCACCAGCAGCGAGGAGGTGCGGGCGGCGACCAGCCGGTCGGCGGCCTCGGCCAGCCGGGTCTCCGGGGGCACGGTGACGGGAGGGCCGAACTGCTCCAGCCAGGCGACCAGGTCGGACACCAGCGCGGCGTCCTCGGCGACCGCGAGGTCGAACAGCGCGATGTCGCCGATCAGCCGGCCGTCCTCGTCCAGCACGGCGACGCCGGGGATCTCGGTGCGGTGCTCGGCCTGCCCGGCGAGCTCCGCGCGGACGTCGGCGACGCTCTGCCCGGGCCGGGCGGTCACCAGCAGGGTGGTCATCGCCCCGCCGGCGGTGCCCTCGCGGTGGGCGAGCAGTCCGCGCAGTTCGTCGGCCTCGGCGGAGGGCATCCGGGCGAGCAGCCGCTCCCGCTCCCCGGGCTTCAGGTCGCGCAGGGCGTCCGCGGCCTCGTCCGGCTCCATCTCGTCCACCAGCCGGGCGGCGTGCTCCGGCGGTGCCTCGCGCAGCAGGTTCTCCAGCTCGGCCGGCTCCATCTCCTCCAGGGCGTCGGCGGCGTGCTCCGGTTCGAGCCAGCCCAGCAGCTGCTGCCGCTCGGCGCGGCCGAGGTCCTCCAGGATGTCGGCGAGGTCGGCCGGGCGGAGCCGGTGCAGGGCGGTGCGGGAGGCGCGGAGCCGGACCTCCGCGGGGCCGTGGGTGGCCTGCTCGCCGAACGGGGCTACGGCCTGCCAGTCGAGCACGCGATCCGGGGTGGGGCGGGCCTGCCAGCGGCGCGGGCCGAGTCGGCGCAGCAGGGTGGGCAGCGAGACGTCCACGCCGACCAGGACGGTCCGCTCGGCGAGCGGTGCGAGGTAGAGGTCGGCGGCGCGGGTGACCTGGACGCCGTCCACGTCGACCAGCTGGTGGTCCATCACGTCGCGGGCGAGCAGCACCTCGCCGGGGCGGCGGCTGAACTCGCGCAGGTCGACCCGGGCGGTGCGCAGCCGGACCCGGCCGGCCTCCAGCCGGCCGATCCGGTCGGCGGCGAGGAAGGCGCGGCGGCGGCCGATCCGGATGATGAGGCCGGTGACCGGGGGGTACGGGTCGGGGCCGTACAGGCGGGCGACGACGTCGACGACGCGGCCGACCTCCTCGCCGGCCTGGTTGGCGACCGGGCCGCCGATCAGTCCGGCGAGCGAGACGAGCGAGCCGCGGACCGTCCGGGAGGCGGTGGTCCGGCGGTCGGCGACGGCCCTGCGGTCGCGCAGGCGGGCCGTGGTGGACATGAGGAGAGTCTGGGCAGGCACGATGAACACCCCCTTGCCCCGGGATGACGGGGCAGCGGGCAGCACGGGTCGCCTGCCTCGGCCGACCGGCGCCGGGCCGTGTCGGCCGGACGGCAGCGGCACGGCGGACCGGCTGTCGGGCCGCGCGGCGGCGGGTTGCCGCGCGCGGGCCGGCGGGGCCGGTGCGTGGTCAGGTGAGGCGGGGCTCTTCCGCGCCGCGGGACGACGAGGACACCACGGGGAGGGGCCGACTATGACCCGGACTACTGTCCATCCCGCCTCCTCCCGGTCCCGGCCGCGAACGTGTCGCGGCGGCGCGGCAATAGAGGGCCGGGACGTCCCCGGCGCACCCCCACTCGTCAGAGCTTTGGCACTCCACGGCGTGTCCCCGCGCGGGCGGGGAAGCCACTTGGGATCACCCCTTGGGCCGGGGAGACCTGTCCTGATCCGGAGCGTCTCTCGACGGGTGGGATCAGTGGCCTGTGTCCGTGAAGACGCCTCACCGAACGAGGTGTCTGTTCAAACCGCGACAAGGATAGGCCCCGACCGTGCCCTGCGCCCAATCCTTGACCCGCGCTTGACCCCGCGGCGGGTGCGCGGCGGCGGCCGGGTGACGCCGGCCCGAACTCCCGGCGAACGATCCGCGCAGGGGCGGAGGCGCGGCGGCGGGTCGCCGGCGCGCTGGGCCGTCGGGGGGACGGGTGTCCCTCCGACGGCCCAGCGGTGCGAGCCGGAGCCTGCGGCCGGGTCGCGGCCGCGGCAGGCTGGCGCCCGCGGGGGCGTCGACCGGTCCCCCGCCCGCGACGCCCGCGGCGGCCGGACCCACCACTGCCGAGGCCCGCATGAACCGTGCAGCACCGCTCCTGCTCTACCGGCCGGCCACCCGCGGGGTGCCGGAGCCGCCGACCGAGGCCGACGTGGCACCGCAGCGGGGCAGCGATGGCCCCTGACCGGGTGGCAGCGGCGGCCTCCGCAGGCCGGCCGGGCCGGCGGACGGGCGGGGAGGCGCGGTCATGACGTCCGATCAGATCCTGGGCGGCCTCGCCCTCATCGTCGTGCTCGCGGCGGTGTCGCAACTGGTGGCGAACCGGCTGCGGATCCCGGCACTGCTGATCCTGCTGCCGGTGGGCTTCACCGCGGGTGCGCTCACCGACACGGTCAACCCCGAGCGGCTGCTGGGCAATGCGTTCTCCCCGCTGGTGTCGCTGGCGGTGGCGATCATCCTCTACGAGGCGGGTCTGGGCCTGGACCTGCGGCGGTTCCGCGGGCACACCCGGCGGGTGGTGATCCGCCTGCTGTGGTTCGGCACGCTGGCCACCGGCCTGTCGGCGGCGCTGTTCGCGGAGCCGGTGCTGGACATGTCGCGGCGCTCCGCGGTGATGCTCGGCGCGATCCTGGTCGTCTCCGGTCCGACCGTGGTCGGGCCGCTGCTGAACTTCGTCCGGCCGACCGAGCGCCTGCAGCGGATCCTGGTCTGGGAGGGCACGCTGATCGACCCGGTGGGCGCCACGCTGGGCGCGCTGGTCTTCCACGCGGTGCTCTCCTCCAACCGGGGCGGGATCGGCAGCCGGATCCGGCAGTTCACCGAGAGCACGGCGCTCGGCCTGGTCGGGGGCGCACTGGGCGCCTGGCTCCTCTGGCTGGCGCTGCGGTACCTGCGGCTGAACGAGGTGCTCGGCACCACCGCGCAACTGGCCGCGGTGCTGGGCATCGCGGCCGGCTGCGACCTGCTCCGCGACGACACCGGCCTGATCGCGGCGGTCGTCATGGGGATGGCCATGGCGAACCTGCCGGGCATCGACCTCCCGGCCCGGCGGCCGTTCCTGGAGACCCTGGTCTCGCTGGTGATCGGCCTGCTGTTCATCTCCATCTCGGCGACCGTGACCCCGCAGTCGCTGCGCAGCGTGCTGTGGCCGGCGATCGGCCTGGTCGCGCTGCTGGTCCTGGTGGTCCGTCCGCTGGTGGCGCTGGTGTCCACGGCCGGCACCGACCTGCCGCGCGGCGAGCGGGCGTTCATCGGCTGGATGGCGCCGCGCGGCATCGTCGCCGCGGCCACCGCCTCGACGTTCGCGGCGACCCTGGTTCGGAACGGCGTCCCGGGCGCCGAACGGATCCTGCCCGCGACCTTCCTGGTGATCGTGGCCACCGTGATGCTGTACGGCCTGACGGCGTTCCGGGTCGCGGAGCGGCTCAAGGTGCTGCGCCCGGCCCGGTCCCGGCCGCTGCTGGTCGGCGGCGAGGCGTGGGCGGTCGACCTGGGGCGGGCGCTGCGCTCGCTCGGCCTGGACGTCCTGATGTGGGCGGGCGCGGACGGGCAGCGCGCCCGGATCACCGCGGCGGGCCTGGAGCTCGCGCCGGGCGAACTGCTCGCGGCGGCCACCGGCGCCGGGGCGGAGCTGGAGGGCATCACCGGGGTGCTGCTGCTCACCGAGGAGGACGACTTCAACGCGCTGGCGTCGGTGACGCTCCGGGAGAGCGTCGAGGGGCCGGTCTACCGGCTGGGGACGCCGCCGGGCAGCGAGGGCGTGGTGGCGCCGTACACCGGCGGCGAGTCGCTGTTCGGCGGCGGGCTGACCGGTCCGGAGCTGGCCCGCCGGTACGCCGCCGGGGCGCGGATCGTGACCCGCCCGGTCGGCGACGGGGTGCCGGCCGGCCACCAGGTCCTGTTCCTGGTCCGGCCCGACGGGCAGCTGGCGCCCGCCACCGAGTCCCGGGTGCCCGTCCCGGGCGCCGGGGACCACGCCGTGCTGCTCGGCCCGCCGGCCGCACCGTAGGCCGCGGCGCCGTGGGTCAGGGCGGGCCGGCGGAGCGCTCGGCCGCGGCGACGAGGCCGGTCAGCTCGGCCTCGGTGAGCCGCAGTTCGTCGGCGATCGCGACGAACAGCCGGAGCGCGTACGCCTGGACCTCGTCCTCGGGGATCCGGGCGATCGCGGCGGTGTCGCCGGCCGCCCAGCTGGTCACCGAGTACGCCGTGGCCGCCGAGTAGGGGCGGCCCGCGACGTCCGAGCGCCGGCGGGCGGCGAACCTGACCATCCGCCACGGCGGGGCGGGTCGGCCGAACATCCGCTGCACGGCCAGCCGGAGGGCCTCCGCGGTGACCGCGGCCCGCCGCGCCCGGGCCGCGGGGTCGGCGGACCGTTCGGCGCGCAGCCGCCGCACCTCGGCCTCCCGCCGGGCGGCCAGCGCCAGCAGCATTCGCCCGTCGGCCGTCAGCGGTTCGTGTTCCGTCATCCGCGCCGCCCCCGATCGCCCGCTCCCCCGTGCGGTCCCGGCAGTCCCGCCCGTTCCACGAGTGCCCGGTTCGCGCCCGGATTATCCGCGGGCAGCCGGAACCGGTCCGCGGATCACGGACCGGCCGCCGGCTGCGCGGGCTCGCTCAGGGGTGCGCGGGCGGTGGGGCCCCGGTGCCGGGACCCGCTCCGGTGTCCAGGAGCTCCCTGATCGCGAAGGCGATCAGCACCACGACGGTGATCCACACCACCACGGCCGAGGTCGGGTAGCTCCAGGTGGCCAGGATGATCGCGGCGACCGCCAGGATCGCGGCCCCGATCCACCGCTTGAACCGGTGCACGAACGGGCCGACCGGCCCGAGCTTCATGCCGAGCGAGAACAGGGCGTCGCGGATCGACCCGATCACCCGCCGGCACGCGGTGCGGATCGCCACCGCGGGCCGGGACGGGCCGATCAGGAACGCCCCGAGCGCCATGATCACGGCGACCGCGAAGACCGCGCGCACCCCCGCCCGCATGAACCGCACCAGCGTGTCGTACACCGTGCCGGCCGCCGCCTGGTTGGCGCCCGGCGGCAGATGGTCGAGGTAGAACGCCCGGAAGACGGTCAGCATCACGCCCAGCAGCAGCATCGCCAGCGCCACCCCGATGCCCGCGCCGATCAGCGCCCGCCGCCGGTTGACGGCGAGGAACACGCCGGCCGCGGCGATCAGCACCACGATCACCGGCAGCCAGTTGCCCATGATCTCCAGGATCCGGAAGTACGTCTTGACCTTGCCGATGTCCTTGGAGGCGAAGACCACGAAGTTGGTGTGCACGTCCGGGATCTTCGCGGCGACGGCCAGGCCGGAGTTCACCAGTTCGGTCTTCACCTTCGCCACGATCGGTGCGATGTCGATGGAGACCTGGTTGTTCTCCAGTTTCACCGCGCCGCCGCCCTTGCCGGTGAGCGCTTTGTCCAGGGCTGTATGGATCAGCCGGTTGGCCTGCACCCAGATCGTCGCGAACTGGTCGCTGGAGACCACCTTGTGCACGGTCGAGCTGACCAGGTCGGTCAGGCCGCTGGTGATCGGGCCGCTCAGGCCGCCGATCAGCTGGGCGGCCTGCGGCGGCACGCCCTGCTGCGCCGCTGCGTCGGAGAGCTGCTTGACCAGCCCCTTGACGTCGATCTGGTCCAGCACGACGCCGGTGACCCGGGCGGTGACCGCGTCCTGCACGTCCGGGTCGCTGGCCAGCGGTGCCATGGTCTGCACATACCGGTCGGTGTCACCGACGAAGTTGCTGGTCCACACGGCGAGCACGGCGAGCAGGGACAGCAGGGACGCGATCACGATCAGGATCACGCTGCCGGAGGTGCGCAGCCGGTGGTGCTCCTTGTGCGGCGGCGGGGCGGCCGCCTCCAGGGCGGCGATCCGGGCCTTGAGCGCCTCCACGTCGCCGGTCTCGGAGACCGCCGTGGGCGTGCCGCCCGGCGGCGGTGTCGGGGTCACCGTGGTGGGTGGCTCGGACGGCGGCGGTGTCGGGGGCACGGCCGGCGGGGTGGGCGGCGGGGTGGCCGCTCCCCCCGGGACGGAGCCCGCGGGCTCCGTGGGCCGGCCGTGCTCCGGTCCGCCGGACGCGGGCGGGCCGGCTTCCGGTTCGGAGTCGCTCGACGCCATCACGCTCTCCCTCGGTCGGAGCCTCGGTGACGTCCGGCGGGCCGTGCCCGCCCGGTCGTCCCTCCCAGGAGAAGCCGCAGGCAAGCGGGCCACCACGTGGGAGCGTGCGTACGGGTGGTCCGCCGCCCGGCACGCCAGGGGCCGGGCGGCACGAGAGGCCGGATCCGGAACGGGCCGCGATGATGCGGAGATGGGTGCGTGCGCCGGGCAGCGGGCGCGCCCGAACCGGCGGAGTCCCTCGGTGGGCCGCCGGGCGGACACGACGGCCGAAGGCCGGTCAGGAGGCCCCCGATGCCCCAGGAGTCGACGACGGCGATCCGCGCCGTCCCGCACGCGACACCGGAGGAGCGCGCGGCCCGCGGCCGGGAGGCCCGCCGCCGCACCCCGCGGTCGAGCCATGCGGTGTACGAGCCGGCGAAGCGCCGGCCGGACCCGCTGGCCATCCTGGAAGCCCAGTCGGCCCTCCGGGTGCAGGAGCTCATCCCCATCCGGTACAGCCGGATGAGCGAGTCGCCGTTCCGGTTCTACCGGGGCGCCGCCGCGGTCATGGCGTCGGACCTGGCGGGCTCGCCGGACTCGGGCATCCGGGCCCAGCTCTGCGGCGACGCGCACATGCTGAACTTCCGTCTGCTGGCCTCTCCGGAACGGCAGTTGCTGTTCGACATCAACGACTTCGACGAGACCCTGCCCGGCCCGTGGGAGTGGGACGTCAAGCGGCTGGCGGCCAGCCTGGTGATCGCCGGGCGGGCCAACGGGTTCGACGACAAGGAGCGGGCGACCATCGTGCGGTCGACGGTCCGCTCGTACCGCGAGACGATGATCCGCTTCGCGGGGATGGGCAACCTCGACGTCTGGTACGCCCGGATCGACGAGGCCCGGCTGCGGGCGCTGGCCAGCGAGCGGCTCCACAAGCGCGGGCAGAAGGCCCTGGCCCGCACGCTCGCCAAGGCCCGGTCCAGGGACAACCTCCAGGCCTTCGAGAAGCTCTCCGAGACGGTGGGCGGCACGGTGCGGATCGCCGCCGAACCGCCGCTGCTGGTGCCGATCAGGGACCTGCTGCCGGACGTCGCGCGCGCCGCGCTGGAACGGGAGTTCCGCAGCCTGCTCGAGCGGTACGGGAAGTCGCTGGCCACGGACCGGCGGACCCTGCTGGAGGACTTCCGGCTGGCGGACGTGGCCCGCAAGGTGGTCGGGGTCGGCAGTGTCGGCACCCGCTGCTGGATCTTCCTGCTGCTCGGGCGGGACGGCCAGGACCCGCTGTTCCTGCAGGCGAAGGAGGCCGGCGCCTCCGTGCTGGCCGCCCACGTCGGCGCCAGCAAGTACCGCAACCAGGGCGAGCGGGTGGTCGCCGGCCAGCGGATGATGCAGGCCGCGAGCGACATGTTCCTCGGCTGGGAGCGGGTGGAAGGCATCGACGGCAAACGCCGGGACTTCTACGTCCGGCAGCTGCGCGACTGGAAGGGCATCGTGGTGGCCGAGGAGCTGCTGCCCTCCGGCATGGAGGGCTTCGGCGAGCTCTGCGGCGCCACCCTGGCCCGCGCCCACGCGCGCTCCGGCGACCGGATCGCGATCGCCGCGTACCTCGGTCGCGGCGACGCGTTCGACCGGGCGCTGGTGGAGTTCGCCGAGGCGTACGCGGACCAGAACGAGCGCGACCACCGGGCGCTGGTCGACGCGGTGCGCGCCGGCAGGCTGCCGGCCGAGGAGCCCGCCGGCACGTCCTGACGGCACCGGGGAGGACCGGGGCCGGACTGGACCAGGTGGATGACTGCGCGGGCATCCCCGCGCCCCCGCCCGGGACATGCCGCGGGTGAACGGCCGTCACGTGGTATCCACGTGAGGGGTTCGAACACCGCGGCACCCGGCGGGCCCGACGGGCGAGGAGACGATGCGCATGCCGACCGAACCGGTCGCAGCTCCCACCGGAGCGCCGCAGAACCCCCTGGCGCTCGTCCGCACCCGCGGTTACCTGGTGGTGCTGGTCATCGCGGCCGTGCTCGGCGTGCCGATCTCGATGGCGGCGTTCGGCTTCCTCGCGCTGGTCGACGAGCTCCAGTCGCTGGCCTACAACGAACTGCCGCACGGACTGGGCTTCCACACCGCGCCGAACTGGTGGCCCGTGCCGCTGCTCGCGGTCGCGGGACTGCTGGTCGCACCGGTCATCACCTACCTGCCCGGCGGCGGCGGGCACAAGCCCGCCGAGGGGCTGAAGACCTCCGGCACGCCGTCGGTGGCGATCGTGCCCGGCGTCTTCCTGGCGGCGGTGGCCTCGCTGGCACTCGGCGTCGTCCTCGGCCCGGAGGCGCCGCTCATCGCGATCGGCGGCGGGCTGGCCGTCGGCGCGGTCCGTCTGCTCGGCCGCCGGGCGAGCGGCGCCGTCCCCGTGGTCGGCGCGGCCGGCAGCTTCGCCGCCATCAGCGAACTGCTCGGCTCGCCCCTGCTCGGGGCCTTCCTGCTGATGGAGGCGTCCGGGCTGGGCGGTGCGATGCTCGGCGTGGTGCTCGTCCCCGGCCTGCTCGCGGCCGGCATCGGCTCGCTCATCTTCACCGGCCTCGGGTCGTGGACGGGCCTGGGCACCTACTCGCTCGGGCTGCAGAACGTGCCGACCGCCCCGCGGCCCGGCCTCTCCGAGTTCGGCTGGGCCCTGGTCATCGGCCTGGCGGCCGCGGTGGTCGGCGAGGGGGTCCGGCGCGGTGCGCTCGCCCTCCAGGACCGGGTCGAACGGCGGCGGCTGCTCCTCACCGTGGCGGCCGGCGCAGTCGTCGGCGTGACCGCCCTGGTGTACGCGGAGACCACCGGCCACTCCATCTCCGACGTGCTCTACTCCGGCCAGACCGGGCTGGGGCCGCTCATCGCGGACAGCGCCACGCTCTCCGCCGGCACCCTGGTGATGCTGGTGACGTGCAAGTCGCTGGCGTACTGCGTGTCGCTCAGTGCCTTCCGCGGCGGCCCGGTCTTCCCGTCGATGTACATCGGCGCCGCCGGCGGGCTGGCCTTCTCCCACCTCGCCGGGCTCGACGCCACCACCGGGTTCGCGATGGGCATCGGGGCGATGGGCGTCGCGATGCTGAAGCTCCCGATGACCTCCGTGCTGCTCGCCACCCTGCTGCTCGGGTCGAGCGGCCTCACCGTGATGCCACTGGTCATCGTCGCCGTGGTGGTCTCCTACGTGGTCACGCTCCGGCTCGCCCCGGCACCGGCGCCCGAAGGTGCCGCGCAGCAGCCGCCGGCCGGCTGACGCCGCGTACGCGGCGGACCCCCGCCCGCCGGGGGTCCGGTGCGGCAGTGTAGAAACCTCCTTGCCCCGAACCGCGGGGACGACGCGCACGGCAGGGAGCACGACCGGCATGACCTCCACGCACGACCGGCGGACCGCTCCTCCCGGCACCGGACGGCCGCCGGCGGCCCGGCGGTCGCGGCTGCCGCTCGCCCTGGTCCTCACCGCCACCGCGCTGGCGGGCTGGGCCGCGGCCACCGCGGGCGACTGGAACGCGCCCTGCCAGCCCGACTTCCCCGGCCGCGCGCAGCTGGTCGACGCCCTGCCGACGTTCGCCTGCTTCTCGGTGGAGGGCGACCCGGTCGGCTACACCGTCAAGGTCTCCTACTCGGGCAAGGAGCACGACCCCGAGGAGGCGCTGGCGCTGGCCTACGACGAGGCCGGGGTGTTCTGGAAGCGGTTCCCGTACCCGGTGGAAGAGGTGCGGATCGACACCACAGCGGCGTTCGGCGAGTCGGCGATCGGCCAGGTGTCGTTCACCTCCGACCAGTTGCGCCGACGCTTCGGCGACCGGCCGGAGGGGCTGACGCTCGGCACCGCGCTCCCGGACGGCCCGTTCGACCGGACGCAGGCCGGGCTCTGGGCCGTCTGCGCGGCGGGCGGCGCGACGGCCGTCCTGACGGCCCGCCGCCGGGCGGCGGGCCGGGAGCTGCGGCCCGCCCTCGCTACCGGGCGGTAATCAGGTGCGTCCGGGCTCTGGACAGCGGGGCCGGCGTGCTCCACGATTCACGTCCATGATCCCTGCTCAGACCCCGCCGGACACCGTGCACGGCGAGCTCCTGGACGCCGTCCTCGGCGTGGCCGAGGACACCGCCGCCCTGCTGCGCAGGTGTCCCGACCCGAACCTGCCGATCCCCGGCGCCCGGTGGACGGTCGCCGAGGCGGCGGCCCACCTGGCGCTCGCCAACGAGCTGATGGCCGATCTGGCGGCGGGCGAGCGGCGCAGCTACGGGGACGGCACCCCGGGCTCGCTGGAGGCCGCGAACGACGCCTCGCTGGCCGCGTACGCCGAGCGCGACCCGGCCGTCCTCGCCGAGGGGATCACCCGGCACGCCCGGGCCTTCACCGCAGCCTTCGCGGAGCGGCCGGCCACCGACCCGGTGGACACCCCGCTGGGCCCGATGGACCTCGCCACCCTCGGCGCCTACCTGCTCACCCACATGCTCGGCCACGGCTACGACATCGCCGTCGCGCTGCGCCGCCCGCACATGATCGACCGCCACCGGGTGGCGCTGGCCATGCCGTTCCTGCTGACCGCCATGCCCCGGGTCGTCGATGCGGCCTCCGCGGCGGGCCACAACGCCTGCTACGACCTGCGGGTGCGCGGCGGCGTGCGGTTCACGGTCACCTTCCGGGACGGCACCGCCGAGGTCTCCCCCGAGCCGGCGGCGCGCCCGGACTGCACGATCCTCACCGGGCCGGTGGCGTTCCTGCTGATCGCGCTCGGCCGGTACGGCCCGGTCACCGCCCTGGCCCGCGGCAAGGTGCTCGCCTGGGGCCGCCGGCCGTGGCTCGCCCCCGGCTTCCCGCTGCTGTTCAGGGCGCCGTAGCGGGACGGGGCGGGGCGGGCCGAACCGGACGGACCGGGTCCGCGGGTCTTGACGAACGCGCCCGAGCGGCGAACCCTTCGGTGGGCGGCCACCCGGCCGCAGCCCGCCGGCAGCGAAGGGGACGACGCCCCGTGGTCCTGCACACCGTTCCGCCGTCGCCCGTCCTGGCGGCGGCCCTGCTGCCGCTGCTCGCGCTCGTCCCGGCCGTGGCCTGCATGGTCGACATCTCCCGGCACCCCGACACCCGCTGCTACCCGGCGCGGACCTGGATGGTGATCTGCCTGGTCGGGAACCTCTTCGGGGTGGCCGCGTACCTGAGCTACGGGCGCAGCCTGCGCCGGTGACCGGACGCCCGGGCCGGGGCCCGCCGCCCGGGTTGCGCCGGGGGTCAGCCGGGCTGCTCGGCGTGGACGAGCGGCGGGAGGTGCTGCTCGGTCCAGATGACCTTGCCGGCCGCGGTGTAGCGGGTGCCCCAGCCCGCGGAGAGCTGGGCGACCAGGAAGAGCCCGCGGCCGCCCTCGTCGGTGGCGGAGGAGTAGCGCAGGTGCGGGGACGTGCTGCTGCCGTCGGAGACCTCGCAGACCAGCCGGCGGTCGTACAGCATGCGGACGCCGATCGGCCCGTCGGCGTGGCGCACGGCGTTGGTGACCAGTTCGCTGAGGATGAGCTCGGTGGCGAAGACCAGGGCCTCCAGGCCCCACCGGTGGAGCTGGCGGGTGGCCGTGGCGCGCGCCTCGGCCACCGCGGACGGGTCGGCGGGCACCTCCCACTCCACGATCCGGTCCGGCGGCAGGGCCCGGGTGACGGCGACCAGCAGCGCCACGTCGTCCTCGTGGCGGTCCGGCAGCATCGCCTCCAGCACCGCCCGGCAGGTGTCCTCCGGGCTCCGCAGCGGCGGGGAGAGGGCCTCGCGGAGCAGGTTGAGCCCGATGTCGATGTCCCGTGTCCTGGCCTCCACCAGGCCGTCGGTGTAGAGCACCAGCCGGCTGCCCTCGGGCAGCTCCAGCTCGGCGGTGGTGAACGGCAGGCCGCGGAAGCCCAGCGGCGGGCCGACCGGGGTGTCCGGGATCTCCACCGTGCCGTCGGGGTGCACGAGGACGGCGGGCAGGTGGCCGGCCCGCGCCAGCTGGCAGCGGCGGTTGGTGGGGTCGTAGATGGCGTACAGGCAGGTCGCCCCGACCACCACGTCGGTGCCGCTCGCGGCCTCCTCCTGGTCGATCCGGCTCACCACGTCGTCCAGGTGGGTCAGCAGCTCGTCCGGCGGCAGGTCCAGGGAGGAGAAGTTGTGCACGGCGGTGCGCAGCCGGCCCATGGTGGCGGCGGCGTGCAGGCCGTGCCCGACCACGTCGCCGACGACCAGGGCGACCCGGGCGCCGGACAGCGGGATGACGTCGAACCAGTCGCCGCCGACGCCCGCGTGCGCCGGCAGGTAGCGGTAGGCGGCGTCGACGGCGTTCTGCTCGGGCAGGCCGCGCGGCAGCAGGCTGCGCTGGAGGGTCATCGCCATGGCGTGGCTGCCGGTGATGGCGGCGGTGAGCTGCTCCTGGGTGGTGTAGCGGGCCTCGTAGACGCCGTTGTTCCGTCCGAGGCGCAGCACCGCGACCCGGTCGGCGACCGCCTGGACGTCGTCGAGGTTGTGGCTGACGAGGACGACCGCATGGCCGTGGTCGCGAAGGCGCCTGATCAGGTCCAGCGTCTGCGCGGTCTGTTCCAGGCCGAGGGCGGCGGTCGGCTCGTCGAGGATCACCAGATCGGGGCTGCCGATCAGGGCACGGGCGATCGCGACGGCCTGCCGCTGGCCGCCGGAGAGCGAGGCGATCGGGATCCGCAGGCTGGGGAGGCGGGCGGAGATTCGTTCCAGCACGGCGCGCGAGCGCCGCTCCATCTCCACCTCCTGCAGCAGGCCGAGACGGCGCAGTTCGCGGCCGAGGAAGAGGTTGGCGACCGCGTCGAGCTGGTCGCAGAGGGCGAGGTCCTGGTAGACGGTCGCGATGCCGATCCGCTGGGCGTCGTGCGGCCGCCGGAGGTCGACCGGGCGCCCGCGCCACACCATCCGGCCGTCGTCCGGCTGGTGGACACCGGAAATGATCTTGACCAGGGTGGACTTGCCGGCTCCGTTGTCCCCCACCAGGGCGACGATCTCACCGGCCCCGATGTCCAGGTTCACCGCGTCGAGGGCCTGGAGTGTGCCGAAGCGCTTGGAGATCCCGCGGAGCGACAACAGGGGCTCGCGGGCCACCTGACCACCTCCCTCCTGTGCGCCGCGCCGGTCTCCTGCGGTGAGTCTGCCCGTCCGGCGGGCCCGAGCGCGGCACCAACGCGCCGCGCCGGGCTCGACCGGGTTCCGGGAGCCGCCGGGCGGGGGCGGTGCCGGCCGGGGCCGGTGAGGTGGTCCGGCGGCGCAGGACGGCGGGCGCACCTCCGGGCCTCCGGTGGTGGGGGTCGGGGGGGGGGGGGGGGGGGGCGGGGGGGGGGTGGTGGGGGGGGGGGGGCGCCGGGGGGCGCCCCGCGGGGGGGGGCCGGGGGGGCCCCCCCCCCCCGGCGGGCTCAGCCGAGCGCGATGTCCTTCTCGCCCAGTGCCGCCAGCACCGGGGCGTACATCCGGGCCTTGATCGTGCCGACGGTGGGGCCGGCCTTGGCGGTGTGGGCGGCTGCGAGCTCGACGGCGGTCCGCCGGACGGCGTCCTCGTCGGCGGTGCGGTCGACGATCCCGGCGGTGAGGGCGTCGTGGCCGCCGTAGCGGCGGGCGGTGACCATCGACTCGTGGGCGCTCTGCGGTGTGAGCCGGGCCTGGATCAGCGCGGACATGCCGTGGGTGAAGGGGATGTTGATCTCCGCCTCCGGCAGGCACCAGAAGCCGCGGTCGCCGCGCATCACCCGGAAGTCGTGGGCCAGTGAGAGCATCGCGCCGGCCGCGAAAGTGTGGCCCTGGAGGGCCGCCACGGTGACCATCGGCAGCGTCAGCACGCGGGCGAAGAGGTCCTGAACGCCGGTGACGTACGTGCCCGCCTGGTCGGCGTGGGAGAACAGCCAGTCCAGGTCGAGGCCGTTGGAGAAGAACTTGCCGGTGGCCGCGGTGACCAGGGCGCGCGGCCCGTCGGCCTTCTCCACCTCGTCGAGCAGGGCGTTGACGGCGGCGAGCCAGTCCGGGTGGAAGCGGTTCTCGGTGTCGCCGATGTCGAGGACGAAGACGTCGCCCTGACGGTCGAGGCTGGGCATGGCTACTCCTTCACGGGGTGGGGCGCCGGTGCACGGGCCACGGCCGTGCGGGGGTGGCCCGGGCCGCGATGCTACCACCCGGTAACTTCACTGGGGCAGGCCCGATATGAACGGCCCGGCGACCCGGCACACCGGCCCGTGAGCGGCCCGCCGAACGGCCGGGTCCGGGGGCCGGCACCTGCACTGACCAGGCACAGTAGGCTGCCGTGCCGGCCCGGGCGCTCCGGCGGCACCGACGAGCGGGGGGATCCGCAGCATGACGACCGACGAGCGGTGGCTGGTCGCGGGGCTCGGCAACCCGGGCCCGTGGTTCCGCGGGACCCGCCACAACGCGGGATTCCTGGTGGTCGACCACCTGGCGCAACGGCACGGGGCGGAGTTCCGGACGCACCGGCTCAGCGCCCGGGTCGCGGAGATCGCGATCGGCGGCCGCCGGGTCGTCCTGGCCAAGCCCCAGTGGTCGATCAACCTGTCGGGCGGCCCGGTCGCGGCGCTCCTGCGGATCCACGGCATCCCGACCGACCGGCTGCTCCTCGTCCAGGACGACCTGGACTTCCCGTTCGGCACGGTGCGGCTCAAGCGCGGCGGCGGCCCGGGCGGCCACAACGGGGTCCGGTCGGTCGGCGACCGGCTGGGCTCGCGCGACCATCTGCGGCTGCGGCTCGGCATCGGCCGGCCGCCCAAGGGCCGCCCGGTCGGCGACTTCGTCCTCGGCCGGTTCTCGACCGAGGAGCAGGCCGGGCTCCCGGCGCTCCTGGACCGGTGCGCGGACGCCGTCGGCGCGCTCGTCGAGCGGGGGCCGGCCGCGGCCCGGGACGGGCTGTCCGCCACCGGCACCGCCGCCTGAGCCGACCCGGCCGGCGGCGTACGCCTCCTACCCGTCAGGCCTCGTCCGCCGGACCGCGGCGGGCGTCGAGCCGGCGTACGTGCTCGGCCAGCTGCTGCTCCGGGTCGCCACCCATCCGGGCCAGCAGCACGAGGCCGGTGACCACCACGTCGCAGGCCTCGGCCCGGACGTCGTCCCAGGTGTGGGAGTACCCCTTGCGGGGGTTCTCCCCGAGCGCGCCGATCGCGGCCTCCGCGACCTCGCCGACCTCCTCCTGCAGCTTCACGACCTGGACCAGCCAGCTCTGCTCGCCCTGCCGCGCCGAACGCGCGTCGAGCTCCGCGGCGATGGCCCTGATGCTCCCCCAGATGTCCGTCACGGCACCGATGATGGCGCCGCCGGCAGGGCCGCGCCAAGCCGGGCGGTTCCGGGACCACCCGGCCGAAGGCGCCGATTTCGATCACGCCGGCCTCCACCGGGCACACCCGCCCGGGCGGACGGCGGCCGTTGGACTCGCGGGGAAATACGGCGGTTCGACCGCTATGGTGCCCGGGTGGGTGATTCTGCTGCCCCGTCCGGCCGGCCGGACGGCCGGAACCGCCGGGGCCCGGCCCGGACGGACTACGCCGGCGCGGTCTACGGGTCGCTGCTCGCCGCCTCGGTCGTCGCCACGGCGGGCGCCGCGGGCTCCTTCCCCCGCGTCCAGCTGGTGGTGCTGCTGCTCGTGACCGGCGCGGTGTTCTGGGCCGCGCACGTCTACGCCCAGCTCGCCGGCGAGCGGCTGGTCGGCCAGCGGCTGAGTTGGCGCGAGATCCGCCGGGTGGCCCGGCACGAACGGTCCATCGTGGAGGCCGCCGTGCTGCCCGCCGCCGCCGTGGCGATCAGCCCGCTGCTCGGGCTCGACCTCGCCGGAACGGCCTGGCTCGGCCTCACGGTCGCGGTCGTCCAACAGGTCGGCTGGGCCACCCTCGGCGCGGTCCGGGCCGGCGCCACCCCCCGCCTCGCCGCCGTGGAGGGTCTGGGCAACCTGGTCCTCGGCCTGATCCTGATCGCAGCCAAGGCGGCGCTCGGCCACTGAGGCAGGCGCGATCCGAACCCCCTCGCAGCGCAGCCCGGCCCGGACGCGGAGGGGTGCGTCCGGGCCGGGTCCACGGACGGGGCACGGCCGGTGCCCCGTGGAGCCGACGGGACGCCGGGCAGCACGCCCGGCGGCGCGGGCGCGGCCACGACTCCCCCGTCCGGGTCAGCGGGCCCCGGCCCAGAGCGCGGCACCGGCCCGCACGCAGCACCGGCCCGGACACGCCGGCCCCTGGGCGGCCCGGTGCGGCCGCGCCGCTTCCCGTGCGCTGCCCGGCCCGGCGCAGCCCCGGCCTGCCGCCGGGGGCACGCGGATCCCGCCCGGCGGCCTGGCCGCCGGTCTACGATCGGGACATGGTCGCTCGCGCACTCGCACCGGCACGCGCCCGGTGCGCCACCGCCGGCCGGGCGGACGCCCGGGGGTCGGTCCTCTCGCTCTGGTCGGAGAACTCACTGCTGTCGATCGCCTCGACCGGCTCGGTGCTGTCCATCGGCTCCGTCGGCTCCGTCCTGTCGGTCGGATCGATCGGGAGCGCACTGTCGGCCGGATCGATCGGCTCCGCCCTCTCGCTGCTCTCGGCCGGCTCCTGGCTGAGCACCGGCTCGGTCCTGTCCGCGCAGTCGTGCTGGTCCGTGCTGTCCTGGCGGTCCTCCCGCGGCGTGATGGCCGCCGGGGCGGTCGCCGCGGTCGGCGCCGCCCTGCTCGTCCGCCGCCGCCCGTAGCGCCACCTCACCCGCACCGGCCGCGGCCGCCGCGCGCTCCATGACGAACATGTTCGTTACGACCTTGTTCGCAACGAACATGTTCGTTATCGTGGAGGCATGACCGCGAACCCCGATGCCCCGCGAAGCCGCCGCGAGCGGCCCGCGAAGCCGGCCCTCACCCGCGCCGGGATCGTCGGCACCGCCGTCGAGCTGATGCACGCCGAGGGCCTGCAGCGCGTCACGATGCGCCGCCTCGCCCAGGAGCTCGACACCGGCCCCGCCTCGCTCTACGTCTACGTCCGCAACACCGCCGAACTGCACGCCGCCGTCCTCGACGAACTGCTCGGCTCGGTGGACCTCACCCCGGTGACGGCCGCGGGCGACTGGAGCGACCGGCTCGTCCAGGTGCTGACCTCCTACACCGCGGTGCTGTTCGAGCACCCCGGGCTGGCCCGGTCCGCACTGGTGGCCCGCCCGTCCGGAGACCACTACCTGGACCTGGTGGAGGCCCAGCTCGCACTGCTGGACGAGGGCGGCGTCCCGGCCGACCGCGCCGCCTGGGCGATCGACCTGCTGCTGCAGTTCGCGACCGCGACCGCGGCCGAGCACACCATCCGGGACGCCTCCGACGGCGCCGAGCACGAGTGGGACGCCCTCGCGGCCGCCCTGCAGGCGGCGGCGGACGGCCCCCGTCCGCACCTGGCGGCCCAGGGCACCGCCCTGCTCGACGGCTCTGGCGAGGCCCGCCTCGCCTGGGGGTTCCGGGTGCTGATCAACGGCGTCCTGCACACCCCGAGGCCGGACGGCGACCCCGCCTGACCCGCACCGCGGGCCGGCGCGGCCCGCACCCGTCCGCGCGCACCCGCACCCGCACCCGCTCCGAGGAGTGATCGACATGACGAACCACCACCCCATCACCGTCGTCGGCGCCGGACTCGGCGGCCTGACGCTCGCCCGGGTCCTGCACGTCCACGGGATCCGCGCCACCGTCCTCGACCTGGACGCCTCCCCCGCCGCCCGCCACCAGGGCGGCATGCTCGACCTGCACGAGGACTCCGCCCAGGTCGCGCTGCGCGCCGCCGGGCTCTTCGACGAGTTCCTCGCCATCGTCCACTCCGGCGGGGAGGAGACCCGGATCGTCGGGCGCGACGGCGCCGTCCTGCTGCACCACGGCGGGGACGACCGCGGCCGACCCGAGGTCGACCGCAACGACCTGCGCCGCGTCCTGCTCGACTCGCTGCCGGAGGGCACCGTCCGCTGGGGCGCGAAGGTGACCGGCGCCCGGCCGCTCGGCGACGGCCGCCACGAGGTCCTGCTCGCCGACGGCAGCACCCTCACCACCGATCTGCTGGTCGGCGCCGACGGCGCCTGGTCGCGGATCCGGCCGCTGGTCTCGGCGGCGACGCCCGGCTACTGCGGGATCTCGTTCGTCGAGGCCGACCTGCCCGACGCCGCCCGGCGCCACCCGGGGACGGCGGCCCTCACCGGCGGCGGCATGATGTTCGCCCTCGCCGACGGCCAGGCGATGCTCACCCACCTGGAGACCGACGGCTCCGTGCACACCTACGCGGCGCTCCCCGTCCCCGCCGACTGGACGGCCGGGCTCGACACCACCGACGCCGACGCCACCAAGGCGGCGGTCCTGGCGCACTTCGAGGGCTGGGACGAACGGCTGCGCGCCCTGGTCGCCGACGGCGAGGGCGAGCTGGTCGCCCGGGCCGTGCACGCCCTGCCGGTCGGCCACCGCTGGGACCGCGTGCCGGGGGTCACCCTGCTCGGCGACGCCGCCCACCTGATGTCCCCGTTCGCCGGCGAGGGCGCCAACCAGGCGATGCTCGACGGCGCCGAACTCGCCGCCGCGATCGCCGCGCACCCCGGCGACACCGAGGCCGCCCTGGCCGCGTACGAGGAGGCGCTCTTCCCGCGCAGCGCGGCCGCCGGGGCCCAGTCCGCCGCCGGCCTCGACCTGTGCTTCGGCCCGGACGCGGCGAAGGCCCTCGCCGAGATGATGACCGGGCCCGTCGCCGCCGAGGCCTGAGCCGGGCCACCGGGGGGACCGGGCCACCGGACAACCGGGGGGACGGGCAACCGGGGGAGGGGCAACCGGGCGGGATCGGAGCGGCGTCCCGGTTGAGTACGGCTACTCAGGCGCGCGGCACCGGGCGACCGGGAGGATGTCCGTACCATCCCACCACCGGGCCGAAGGAACGCACATGCTCAGCCGGATCGCCACCACCCTGGTGCCCCTCCTCGGCCGACTGACCGTCAGCAGCGAGCTGGACGGGCCGGTCGCCCCCGGCAGCATCGTGGCGGCCAACCACACCTCGCTCGCCGATCCCGGCGTCGTCCTCGCGGCCCTGCACCGCCTGGGCACCGACCCGGTGGTGATGGCGACCGCCGGGCTCTGGCGGATCCCCGTCCTCGGCCGGGCCCTGCGCGCCGGCGGTCACATTCCGGTGCACCGCCGCACCGCCGCGGCCGCCGTGGCGCTGGACGACGCGGCCGCGGCGCTCGCCGCCGGCCGGGTGGTGCTGATCTACGGCGAGGGCGGCCTGCCCCGGCGCAGGGACCCGCGGGACGCGGAGCCCGGCGCCTTCCGCACCGGCCTCGCCCGGCTCGCCGCGGCGAGCGGCGCGCCGGTCGTCCCGCTCGGGCAGTGCGGTGCGCGGCGGCTGAGCTCCGGCGGCACGGCGAAGCAGTTCGCCGGGGTGGCCACCGCGCCGCTCCGCCGCCCGGCCCTGCACGTCCACGTCGGCGCACCGGTCCTGCTGAGCGGCGACGTCCCGACCGCGACGGCCGAGGCCCACCGGGCCGTCACCGCCGCCTGGAGCACCGCCGCCCGCCGGCTCGCCGACCGACACACCGGCGACCGGCACACCGGCGACCCGGCGGGGTCCGCCGCGGCCGGGCGCCGAGCGGCCGGCTGACCGGTCCACCCCGCACCGGCCGGCACCGCTTCCGGACCGCGAGGGGTCCGGCGCTTCGGGGCCCGGCCGAACGGAGTACGGACGGACCCGGCGGACGAAGGCCTACGATCGCCGCATGGCCGCCTACCTGCTCGCCGCCGTCCTGCTGGCCCTGTTCGCCATCGGCGCCGCGCGCGACCTGCGGCGCTTCGGCAATGCCGTGCTGCTCGGCCTCGCGCTGGCCGCGGCCGGGATCGGCCTGCTCGGCGAACTCGACCGGCTGCCCGACGGCCTGGTGCGGGCGGCGGCCGATGCGCTGCCGGCCGCCGTGGGCCTGGGCGCCCTCGCCACCGCCGTGCTCCTGGTCGGCAACGGCGTGGTGATGGTCCGCCAGGAGGGCGCCCGGCCCGCCACTCTGCTGTCGCTGGCCGCCGGCGTCGGCGGCCTCGCGCTGCTCGGCCTGCTCTGGTCGGCGTCCCGGGTCGACTCCCGTCCGCTGCACGCCGTCGCCGCCACCGCGCTGCTGGTCGCCGGCTACCTGGCGTTCCTGCTGCTCTGCTTCCTCGGGTACTCGGCGCTGTACGGCCGGCTGCCGCCGCGGCAGGACGTCGACTTCGTGGTGGTGCTCGGGGCCGGACTCGTCGACGGGGACCGGGTGCCGCCGCTGCTCGCCGCCAGGATCGACCTGGGCATCGCGCTGTGCGAGCGGCAGGAGCGGGAGGGCGCGCCGCCCGTCCTGGTGCTCTCCGGCGGCAAGGGCTCGGACGAGCAGCTCTCCGAGGCCGAGGCGATGGCCCGCTACGCGGAGGACCGCGGCCGGCCGGCCGGGCTGGTGCTCCGCGAGGACCGCTCCCGCAACACGGAGGAGAACCTGCGGTTCAGCGACCGGCTGATGCGGCGGGCCCGGCCGGCGTACCGGTGCACCGTGGTGACCAGCGACTTCCACGTCCTGCGGGCGGCCGTGGCGGCCCGGCGGGCGAACGTGCCCGGGCAGGTGGTGGGCGCCCCGACCGCCGGGTACTACCGGCCGAGCGCGGTGCTGCGGGAGTTCGCCGCCGTCCTGCTCTGGTACCCGCGGGTCAACGCGGGCGCCGTCCTGCTGCTCGTGGCGCTCGGGCTGACGGCCGGCTGGCGGCCCTGACCACCGCACAGGGCCCCCTCCGCCGGCCCGCCCGGGTCGGCCCTCGTGGGACCGGCCGGGCGGGCAGGGCGGCGGGCGGTCAGCGGGTGCCCGAGACCGGTTCCAGGACGAAGACCGGGATCTCGCGCTCCGTCCGCTGCTGGTAGGCCGCGTAGTCGGGGAAGGCCTCGACCGCCCGGGCCCACCACGCCTTCTTCTCGTCACCGGTGACCTCCCGGGCCGTCATGTCCTGGCGGACCGGGCCGTCCTGGAGTTCGACCAGCGGCTGGGCGACGACGTTGTGGTACCAGACCGGGTGGCGCGGGGCCCCGCCCATCGACGCGACGACGGCGTACTCGCCGCCGTGCTCGACCCGCATCAGCGGGGTCTTGCGGATCTTGCCGCTGCGCGCACCGAGCGTGGTGAGGATGACCACGGGCAGGCCGCGCATGGTCGTCCCCTCCGTGCCGCCGGAACTCTCGAACAGCTCGACCTGGTCGCGCACCCACTTCTCCGGACTCGGCTCGTACTCACCCTCAAGAGGCATGCCCGCCATCCCATCCGCCGTCGGACCCGCGGGCGGCGGCCGCCGCCCGGGAGGGGGACCGCTCCCCCTGCACCTCCCGGACTACCACCGGCCCCCCGCCGAGTCACGCCCCTCCCCGCGCGGCGCCGCCCGCGTGTCTCGCGCCCTCGGAAGGAGAGGGTCTAGCAGGGCGGCTCGGCGTTCGAGAGATCGACGTCGTCGAAGAGCTCCAGCATCCGGCCCAGCACGCGGACGCAGGCCGCGACCTCGGCGTCGGTGAGGTCGCCGGCCGCCCGGCGCAGCAGGGCGTGCTCGCGGGCGGTCACGGCGGTGATCGCCGCGCGGCCGTCGTCGGTCAGCCGGATCAGCGAGGAGCGCTGGTGGGCGGGGTTGGGGATGCTCTCGACGAGGTTCCTGGCGGCGGCGTCGTTGACCATCCGCTGGACGAACTGGCGGCTCAGCGACTGGGCCCGGCCCATCTGGGGCACGGTCATCGGGCCGTGCTCGCGCAGCAGGTCCAGGACGGCGCGGACGCCGACGGACACGCCCTGGGCGGCGTCCTGCTCGATCTTGCGCTGCACGCGGCGGTAGAGCGGGCCGACGAGCGCGAAGACTTCCATGAGGCGTTCCGGCAGCTCGTCGGCGGAGAGGGGCACGGGGGCTGGTTCGGTCACGGCATCACCTTCTCACACCCCATGACAACCAGGTTGCCATTCTCTGCCGGTCATGACACCTTGGTTGTCATGACTGAGACCGCATACGCGTCCTTCCGGTCCGCCGACGGCCTGCTCGCCTACCGCGACGAGGGGCCGCGCGACGGCGAGGTGCTGGTGCTGCTGCACAGCGTCTTCGTGGACAGCACCCAGTTCGACAACCTGATCCCGGGCCTGACCGCCCTCGGCCACCGGGTGATCGCCCCCGACGCCCGCGGCCACGGCCGCTCCGCCAACGCGAGCAGGCCGTTCCGGCAGGCCGACGACCTCGCGGACCTGCTGCGGCACCTGGGGCTGCGCCGGGCCGTCCTCGTCGGCGTCTCGATGGGCGCCATGATCGCCGTCGACACGGCGGTCGAGCACCCCGAGCTGGTGCGCGCCCTCGTCGTCAGCGGCCGGGGCCTGGGCGAGCCGGTCCTGACCGACCCCTGGTCCGCCGCCGTCGCCGAACGGCAGGGCGCGGCGATGGCCGCCGGCGACCTCCCCGGATACCTCGACGGCTTCACGGAGTGGATCGCCGGGCCGCGGCGCAGCCTCGGCGACATCGACCCGGCGATCGTCGCGCAGGTCCGCGAGATGGCGCTTCGGACGATGATGAAGCACACCCCGGACGAGCCGGACCACCGCATCCCCGTCGAGGACCTGGCCTCCCGCGCCAAGGACATCGCCGTCCCGGTCCTGGCCGTCAACGGCGCCCTCGACGCACCCGGCCTCCTGGACACCGTCACCGCCCTGATGGACACCGTCCCCGACGGCCGCACCACACTGATGGACGGCACCGGCCACTACCCGACGATGGAACGGCCCGAGGAGTTCACCCGGATCCTCACCGGCTTCCTGCGCGAGATCGGCGCCGGGCAGGCCTAACCGGGAACGCCCCGCGGACCGCGGGGCGTTCGCCGCGGCCCCCGACCGATCCGGGCGGCGGGGCCCGCCCCGGGGTCAAGTCCAGGACGGCATGGAGTTCCACCTCGACGAACCACTCGGGGTCGATGAAGGGGACGCACCCACCGACCTGTGGCGGGTGGGCGAGGACCGCCGCGGCCCCCGCCACCGCAATGTACGTGACAACCGGTCAGCCGATGGCGGCTCCGTCGCGCTCGGCGCCGCGACGGCCGGGCTCCATCATCTAGTCTCACCCCATGACCCCAGCGGCCGAGGACCTGCACGCCACCCGGGACGCCTACGACTCCGTCGCCGTCCTGTACTCCGAGCTGTTCGCGACCGAGCTGGCCAGCCGGCCGCTGGACCGGGCGATGCTGGACTCGTTCGCGGAGCTCGTGCAGGCGGGCGGCGGGGGCCCGGTCGGCGATCTGGGCTGCGGCCCGGGTTGGGTGACGGCGTATCTGCGCGGCCGCGGCGCGGACGTCTTCGGTGTCGACCTCTCCCCCGCGATGGTGGGGCTGGCCCGGCAGGCGTACCCGGACCTGGCGTTCGGCGAGGGCACGCTGACGGCCCTGGACATCGCCGACGGCACGCTCGGCGGCGTGGTGGCGCGGTACTCGATCATCCACCTGCCACCGGAGCAGGTGCCCGCGGCCGCGGCGGAGTTCCACCGGGTGCTGGCGCCGGGCGGGCACCTGCTGGTCGCCTTCCAGGCCGACCCCGAGCCCGGGGCACACGCCTTCGACCACAAGGTGGCGACCGCGTACCGGTGGTCGCCCGACACCCTGGCCGGCGTGCTGCGCGGGGCCGGGCTGGTCGAGGTCGCCCGCCTGGTGCGCGAGCCCGGCCCCGACGAGCGCTCGCTGCAGGCCTACCTGCTGGCCCGCCGGCCGCGCACCGTCTGAGGCCCCGGCACCACGCCGCCCGGCTCGGCCCCCGCTCAGGCCGGGTCGGCCGCCACCGCCGTGCGGATCCGTCCGAGCAGGGCGCGCAGCTGGGCGCGCTCGGCGTCGTCCAGGCTGCCGGTGGCCGCGGTGAGGGCGGCGCGGTCGAGCTCCTCGGCCTCGCGGTGGCGGCGGGCGCCCGCGTCGGTCAGGGCGACCAGGAAGGCCCGGCGGTCCGCGGGGTGCCGGACGCGTTCCACCAGGCCGTCCCGCTCCAGGGCGTCGACCAGGGCGGTGGTGGTGCGGGGCGCATTGCCGAGCAGATCGCTGAGGTCGCGCATGCGCAGCGGCTCGCCGGAGCGGGCGAGGATCCGCAGGGCCCGCAGCCGGGCGACCGAGGCGCCGTGCTCACGGAGCCGTCCGTCGACGAACAGTCGCAGCTGGTGGGTGGTCGCGAAGAGCTCGTCCACCAGGACGTCACTGCTCCCGAAGTCTTCCCGCTGGGCCATGGGGTTCGGTTCCTCGTTCCCTCGTCTTCATGAGTACCCACATAGTGAGTATGCTCAGCATTATGCGCATCAGCCTCAGCCAGCGCCGTGTCGTGCCCATCATGACCGTCTCGACCACCTTCATCTGCATCGTCGACGGAGCGATCACCACCGTCGCGCTGCCCAGCATCGCCCGCCAGTTCCAGCTCGCCCCGGCCGCCCTGGACGCCGTCGTGGTCGCCTATCCGGCCTGCCTCGGCGTCATGATCCCGGCCTCGGCCTGGCTGCTGGAGCGGCTCGGCGTCCGCGCGGTGCTGCTGGCCTCGCTCGCCGCCTTCACCGCCGCCTCCGGGCTGTGCGGCGCGGCGCCGGGCCCCACCGCCCTGATCGCCGCCCGCGCCGTCCAGGGGCTCGCCGCCGGCCTGCTCCTGCCTGCCTCGCAGACCCTGCTCTTCCGCACCTTCAGCCACGCCGAACAGGTCCGGCTGGCGCGCCTGACCGTCATCCCCCAGCAGATCGCCCCCGCCCTAGCCCCGCTGCTCGGCGGTGCGCTCTCCACCCACCTGTCCTGGCGCTGGGTGTTCTACGTCAACGTGCCGGTCGGCGCGGCCGCCGTGGCGTTCGGCCTGATCTTCCTGGCCGGCGGCCGCGACCGCGCCGCCGCCCGGATCGACCTGCCCGGACTGCTGATGTGCGCGGCGGCCATCGGCGCCCTGATGTACGGCGCCTGCGCCGGGCCGGACTTCGGCTGGACCACCCCGCGGGTGCTCACCGCCCTGCTCGGCGGTGGCGCCCTGCTCGCCGTGGCCGTCCGCTGGGAGCTGCGGACCGCCGAACCGGCCCTGCGGCTGCGCCTGTTCCGTGACCGGATGCTGCGCGACACCAACATCATCAGCCTGCTCGGCTATGTGCCGATCATGGGCGCGATGTTCCTGACCCCGCTGTTCATCCAGGACGTCCGCGGCGGCAGCGCCCTCGACAGCGGGACGAGCACCTTCACCGAGGCGTTCGGGGTGCTGCTCACCATGCAGGTGGTCGGCGCGGTGCACCACCGGGTCGGGCCGCGCGCCATCATCGCCACCGGCCTGCTCGGCGTGACCGGTGTCCTGCTGCTGCTGTCCACCACGGACGCGCAGACCTCGCTGTGGACCTTCCGGGCCTACATGTTCCTGCTCGGGCTCGCGATGGGCGCGTTCTTCATGCCCACCACGATCGCCTCGTTCACCTCGATCGCCCGGGCGGACGTCCCGCAGGCGGCGACCCTGAACACCATCGTGCGCCAGGGCGCCAGCGCGCTCGCCCCGGCCACGGTCACCACCGTGCTCGTCCTGGGCACCGCCGGGGGCGACCCGGCGGCGCCGCCGCTCGCCGCCTACCGGGACACCTACCTCGTCCTCACCGCGATCGCCGCGGCCGCCGCGCTGTTCACCCTCACCATGCCGCGCGGCCGCAGCGCCGCACCACCGGCGGACGGCGCCCGCACCGGGTCCAGTCCCGGCGCCACCGTCGGCGTCGCATCCTGATGGGTCCTCAGGCGCGCGGCCGCAGCCGCCGCAGGGTGTAGCCGCCGCCGTCCGGGTCGAGCTGCCTGGTGGCCTGCTTGAACAGGTACTCGGCCCGCTCGTAGGAGAGCCTGCTCCGGCCGGTCTGCGGGCACAGGTCGGCCGCGGCCGGCGTCCTGGCGGGCCCCGGCCGCCGGTCGGCGAGGAACACCGGGCCGGCGGTCCGGCCGGCCAGCAGCGCCTCCAGCAGCCGGGCGGTGCCCTCGCCCCAGCTCAGCGCGGTGCCGCCGGTCCCGGCCCGGCGACCCGGCAGGTCGAGGTCCTGGACGTCCAGCGCGAGCGCCGCGCCCACCGCGGCGCCGGACTCGTGCAGCAGCAGCCACAGCGTCCGCTCGCGCAGCGCGGCGCCGGGCCGCTCCCAGAGCGCCGCCAGCTGCGGCCCGGGGATCGGCGCGGCCGGTGTGCGGGACACCGTCCGCCGGTCGAGGCCGTCGGCGAGCCCCGGCGTCCCGGACCAGGCGCCGAACGACCGTACGGCGGCCCGGTGCCGGTTCCAGGTGTTGGCCGCCGCGGTGCCCCAGGCCGTCGCGAACACCGCCGCCACCCGCTCGGCCGTCAGCTCGTCGAGCCGGGCGCCGTCCCCGAGGGTGCGGCGCAGCCGGCGCAGGGTCTGCCCGTACGAGCGGAGCGTGGGCGCGTCCAGGTCGGTCCGGGCCAGGAAGGCCTCGGCGGCCGGCCCCAGGGTGGTGCCGGACGGACCGGGATCGGCGATCGCCTCGGCCCGGCGGCGCAGGAACTGCTGCTCGGCGGCGTTCCCGGCGAGCGCGGCGGCCCGTTCGAACTCCTGCCGCGCCTCCGCGCTCCGCCCGAGCCGCAGCAGCAGGTCGCCGCGGACGCCGGGCAGCAGGTGGTAGTCCTGCATCCGGGGGTCGCCGCCGAGTTCGTCCACCAGCGCCAGGCCCGCTGCCGGGCCGTGCGCCATGCCGACGGCGACCGCCCGGTTGAGCCGCACCACCGGCGTCGGCAGCAGCCGGACCAGCGCCTCGTAGAGGGTGGCGATCTGCGCCCAGTCGGTGTCCTCGGCGGTGGCCGCCTGGGCGTGGCAGACCGCGATCGCCGCCTGGAGCAGGTACGGGCCGGGCGGTCCGCCGGCCTCGCGGGCGCGCAGCATCGCGGTGAAGCCGCGGCGGATGAGCAGCCGGTCCCAGCGGCCGCGGTTCTGCTCGTGCAGCCGGACGGGCTCCCCCGACGGCCCGGTGCGCGCGGCCGACCGGGACGCCTGGATCTCCATCAGCGCGACCAGGCCGTGGACCTCGGCCTCCCGGGGGGCGAGCACCGCCATCAGCCTGCCCAGCCGCAGTGCCTCGTGGCAGAGCGAGGGGCGCATCAGGTCGTCGCCGGAGGTGGCCGCGTACCCCTCGTTGAAGATCAGGTAGATGACCTCCAGCACCGACGAGAGCCGGCCGGCCAGTTCGTCGGCGGCGGGCAGGTCGAACGGGATCCGCTCCTCGGCCAGGGTCCGCTTGGCCGCGGCGATCCGCCGGGCGATCACCGGCTCGGCGGTCAGGAACGCCCGGGCGATCTCGGCGGCGGTCAGCCCGCCGAGCAGACGGAGGGTCAGGGCGACCCGCGCGTCGGTCGGCAGGACGGGGTGGCAGGAGACGAACATCAGGCGCAGCAGGTCGTCCTGCTCCGCCTCCGGCGGGTGCTCGAGTTCGCGGGCGAGCCGGCCGTGGCGCTCCTCCAGCCGCCGGGAGCGCCGGATGTGGTCGACGGCGCGGCGCTTGGCGACGGCGGTGAGCCAGGCGCCCGGGTTGTCCGGGACGCCGGTGGCGGGCCACTGTTCGAGCGCCGCGACCAGGGCGTCCTGGGCCAGTTCCTCGGCCAGGCCGACGTCGTGCACCATCCGGGTGAGGGCGGCGACGATCCTGGCGGACTCGAGCTTCCAGACCGCATCGATGGTCCGATGGGCGTCCGTCACAGTGGTGATCACAGCACTCGTCCCGCCCGTCCCGCAAGCGGGGCCGGGCGGGCCGGGCGGGCCGGGCGGGCGGGCGGGCGGGCCGGGCGGGTGGGACGGCTTCGGGTGCGGGTGCGAGGGGTGCCGGCGGGTGCCCGGCCGGTCAGGGGCCGAAGACCTGCTGGATCACGCTCTCGCCGTCGCCGACGATGGCGCGGAAGCGGCGGCCCAGCTCGATGGCCTCCTCCTTGGACCGGACCTCGACCAGGGCGAAGCCGGCCGCGACCTCGCGGGCCTCGGCGAACGGCCCGTCGGTGACGGTGATCTCACCCCCGGAGGAGGTCAGGCGGACCCCGCCGGGCTCCAGGCCGCCGGTGGCCAGCAGGATGCCCGCGGCGGTCATCTCCTCGATGAACCGGCCCATTTCGGCGAACAGCTTCTCGTCGGGGGCGGTGTCGGTGGCCAGCGAGGTCATCAGGTAGCGCATGGGGATCTCTCCTTCGGCAGCGGTTGCTCGCCCCCACGTCGAACGGGCCGATGTGACAGGGAACGCGCTACCGGGGAACGAGCTGCGGCGGGCCGCCGCCGGGGCCGCGGAACCGCTCAGCGGCCGACCTCGGCGGTGATCGCGCCGAGGAAGGCGGCCAGTTCGGCCCGGGCCGCGGCGTCCGGCACCGCCGCGGGCAGGGCCCGCAGGGCGAGGCCGACGTGCTCCTCGATCCGCTGCTCCAGCCACTCCCGTCCGCCGCACTGCTCGATCAGGTCCGCGACCCGGCGCAGCAGCTCGGGGGTGGGCTCGGCGGCGCCGTCGTAGTAGGCGGCGAGCTCGTCCCGGGCCGGGCCCTCGGCGCGGAGGGCGACCGCGGCGAAGGCACGGGCCTTGCGGCGCCGCAGGTCGGCGTAGGAGTCCTCGAGCGCGTCGCGCGAGGTGCCCCAGACGCCCTCCCAGTCGTCGAAGAAGGCCATCGCCATCCCGGCATGGTGGCCGAACTCCTCGGCCGCGGCGACCTCCTCGGCCGGGGGGGCGCGGGCGGCGGCGCCCCCCCCCGCGCCCCCCCCCGCGCGGGGGTGCTATTAAACACACCCGCACCCCCACAAGATCGGTGCTAGGGTGAGCGCGC
>NZ_JBHWBW010000006.1:614-1569 GCF_042735675.1 Kitasatospora sp. NPDC059571 | reverse complement strand
GGAGAGACGCTGTGGGGGTGTGTGGTTGTTTTGATTCCACAGTCCACAGCACCCGCCCTGCCCCCGCGGGGCGTCGCCGCCCCAGCGCGGCGCCCCCGCCCCCCCCGGGGGGCGCCCCCCCCCCCCCCACGGCGCCGACCAGGGCGACCCCGGCCGTGGGGGCCGCGATGGTGCTCTCCAGCAGGTCGATCGAGACCTCCGGGCTCATCGCCGAGCTGCCCTCCGCCTCCAGGTCGCGGATCTGCCCGGAGCAGCACTCCCGGATGGCGAACGCGGCCCGCCGGGCGAGTTCGGCGGCGACCGGGGCCGGCTCCGCGGTGAGCAGCTCGAAGGCCAGGCAGTGCAGCGCGGTGCCGACCTGGATCGCGGCGGGCACGCCGAACACCGTCCACAGCGTGGGCCGGCCCTTGCGGACCATCTCGCGGTCGATGATGTCGTCGTGGACGGTGCCGGCGGCGGACATCAGCGTCCCGGCGACGGCCGCGTTGCGCACGCCGTCCCAGACCCGCCGCTCGCTGCCGGCGCAGAGCAGGGCCATCAGGGCGGGGCGGCGGCGGAAGCCGACCGGGGTGGAGGGCGTGCCGTCCGCCTCCACCCAGCCGAAGTGGTACTCCGTCATCCGCCGCACCGGTTCGCTGAGGACGGCCGTCGCCGTGCGCAGGGCCGGTTCCATGTAGGCGATCACGTCCTCGGTGATCTGCTGCGACGTCCGCTGTGTCGGCACCGTTCACTCCGTCGGTCTCGGGCGGGGCCGGGCACACCCGGGCCCGCGGCATCAGGCGCTGGCTCCCCCTGCCATCTGGGCCCCTGCCCGGCCGGCCCGCAACCCGGGCGCCGGCCGCACCGCGCGGTACGCCGGCCGGACGGCGCCCCCGCCCGGTGCGTGCGGGGCGGCGGGCGGCGGCCCCCGGCCGACCCGGCCCCCGGGGCGCGGGGGCGGGGGGGCCGGGGCGGG
>NZ_JBHWBW010000006.1:0-604 GCF_042735675.1 Kitasatospora sp. NPDC059571 | reverse complement strand
GCGGTCCCCCGCGCGGGCGCCCCCCCCCCCGGGGCGCCCCCCCCCCGCCGGGCCCGCCCGGCGGCCGCCCCCCCCGGCCGGGTCCGTGCGGGACGGCGGCGGGCTCCGCACGGCAGCCCGGGCCCGGGGCGCGCGGGGGCGGGCTGGAGGCGCAATCGGGTTCTGCACAAACCCTGTTCACATGATCCCCACCGTCCTACGCTGTGCGCCCTACCGAGAGGAGGCCGCGATGGCCAGAGGGGACAGGGCGGCGTACAGACCCGCCCCGCGGTACCGGAAGCGGGTGATCGGGGCGGTGGTCGCCGTGCTGCTGCTCGTCGGCGGATGGGTGTTCCTGAGCGGTGACGAGCACAGCCGGAAGGTGTCCGGGTCCTCCGTGTCGCCGTGGCCCTTCACCGTCGACTCGGGCACCCTCCGCTGCCGCAGCGGCTCGCTGCTGACGTTCGAGTCGGGCGGCACGGAGTACGGCCTGGACGCGCCGGCCCAGGGGGCCGGGTACGCGGCGCCGATGCCGGTGTGGGCGGGCGCCCCCGGCGGCGGCGGCCTGCACATGGACCTGCGGCCCGCCATCGACGCGGCCAGGGCGCTCTGCTGACCCTCGGCC
>NZ_JBHWBW010000005.1:56097-56957 GCF_042735675.1 Kitasatospora sp. NPDC059571 | reverse complement strand
CCCCGCGCTCGGCGGGGTGACGGCCTCTTGTGCTTTCTCAGAGCCACAGCAGCGTAGCGCCGACCAGGACGCGTCCCCGCCGGATGTTGGACAATGGATTTCCCCGTGCCGGAGAGGTCGTGATCACCGTGGCCACGCTGCCGAGCCGCTGGATGCTGACCTTCCCCGGACCGGCGGGATCCCACGGCAAACAGGACAGCGTGGTGGTGGAACGACAAGCCGGATACGGCCCACACGGACACCCGCTCTACTCGGACGCGGACCTGAGCGTCCGCGTAGAGATCGAGGATGGCGGCCTGGTCCACATCCTTGATCTCGCGGGCCGTCCCATGCCGGACACGCCCGTCCACGCCCAGCCCCTCACCTGACCTCCCGGCAGCCCGACCGCGCCGCGGCCTGCCGTCACATGCGAGTGGCCGAAACGGCGGTCTTGCCCGATCTTCGCCGGGGCCTCACCGTGCACGCAGGGCCCCGAACGCGGCCCAGGTGAGGAGATGGCCATGTCCACCAACCCAGCCGCCGCCAGACCGACCACCCACCACCTCCGTCGCCGCACCCGCGCCTGGCAGGGCACCGCCCTCGCCTGGCTCGCCGTCGGCCTCCAGCACACCCTCGCCGGCGAGGGCATCCGGCAGCGCTACAAGGCCCAACGCGACCGCGCCATCTGCGCAGCCCTCCGCCGAGGTGCACCCCTCGAACCGCTCGCCGGGCGGCTGGGCCTCGCGCCGGAGACGATCCGGGGCATCGTGCGTGGCAAGCGGATAGCCGAGTAGCCGCGCCGGACGACGGAGGCCCCACGCAGCGCGCGACGGCCCCCGCGGCGCGGCGCGCGAACACAGCCCCCCAGGCGCAACCACCCG